>JAZQDY010000173.1:0-21622 GCA_045547015.1 Eubacteriales bacterium
CAAAGCCTTTATGGAACCCCACCACTATGGCAGGGTTTTCGTCTTACAACAAGAAAGCCTTCCCGGTTGGGAAGGCTTTCTTGTTTATTCACTTTCTGTCGCTTTCGCCGTCCCGTACTGCAGGATGGCGTCCACTTTATCGGAGGATACCGTGTACACTACGTCAGAGCCGGAGAACATATAGTATACGCTGTCCCCTGCCGTATTGCCGAAGGTCACCGTATACTCGGCGGGGATGCGGGTGGTGTTGGTATTGCCGCTCTCGTCACTGATAGTCACAGCACGCTTGTAGCTCACCGTCATGGACAGCGAACCGATACCGTACGCAGTCTTTTCCGCCTCATCCGCATACCAATCCGCGTACTGCGTGGGTGCCAGTGCCGTAAACAGTTCGTAGAGTGCCGTGCAATCTTCATTTTCGGCAAACGTCTTTTCACTGCCCGCTGCATTCATCACAACAGAAGTGATATAGGAGGGCTCGATATCTGTGGGAAGCGTATCGTAGGTGAACAGATCCGTGAGCGTATACTCAAAATACTGCAGCAGCGCGGCGGAAACGACATACACCTTTTCCGTCATAAGATCCTTGAAATACCGATTGCCGGTCACCCGGTTCAGATCGCCCACAGCGTAGCTGTATGCGGCACCGTCCGTATATTTCACCGAAACGGTCAGCACCGGTGCGTCAAATCCGTATTCCCCTTGGTCGCCCTCTTCCAACTCCCGGAACACGCCGATCTGGCAGATGGCCGCCGCCATAGACGCCACCGGCGTCTGATTCAGCGGAAAATGCGCATCCTCCGTATACGTCCAAGTACCTGTAGTCGGATCGCACACGAAACCGTACGTCACGTCATCTACCGTATAGGATATCTCTGCTACTTCTGCCGGTGTACGCTGGATCAGCATGATCACGTCTGCTGTATCCGTCGTTTCATCGGGAGACTGTGCCGTTTGCGCCGACACTATTTTGTATACAACAAACAGTCCCACAACCGCCAGAAGAAGAAGGATCAGCGAGAGTTTTTTTCCGTTTTTCTTTTTCTTTTTTGTAACTGTACTCATTTTTCCATCGCTTTCCTGTTTATCCGGTTATCTGCGCCGGCGGGTATACCACACTGCAAACCCGCCGCCCAGAATGGCAAGCGGCAGAACGCCGATCAGCAGAATGCTCCACATAGCGGAAGCCCCCTCAGGCACCACCAGTGCCTGCACCTGCATAGTTTTTGCCATAATAGACACAGCCACGGCTTTTTCGCACATCCAGTTTACAGAGGACATAAACAGCGTAGAGTTGCCGCCGTTTACGTAATAGTCCATTTCATCGTTCAGGATATACGGAGTAGCGTACCAAACGAATTTGCCATCTCCCAGCTCTGCATGAGCGGCAACAGCAAAGGAGCCTTCCACATCGCCCTCTTCTTTTTCATACGTGGAGATATTGGCGCCCGCCTTCTTCACGAAAGAAGAAGTGGTAGTTTTGAGGAGGGCGTCTGCCTTTGCCCCGCCCTCTCCGGTAAGCACGATACCGTGTGCGTTGGGCATCATGGTATACATATTGGTAGAGGAAAGCAGAGTGGCAGGACCGGACACATTCAGCACCGGCAGAAGCATGGTAGGATATCCGTTATAATTGGAGCGATTTCCCTCTATAAGAACGCCGTCCTCAGACTTCATGCCCATAAGTGCCGTCAGTGCCGCAAGATTCGGCATTGCCTCATTTGCATAGTACCGGAAATCGGTGATGAGGATCATATTGCCGCCGGCTTTCAGATAGGCAGTGAGCAGTTCCGCCTCATACGCACTTACATCCGTTTTGGGATTATTCACGAGAATGGCAGAGCAGTCCGCCGGAATCTGATCGGCACCCAGCAAACCAAGCTCGGCGGTTACGATATTATTGGTGCTAAGCGTTGCCGCCATCGTATCGGAAAGCGCATCCTCGCTGTGCCCATTCAGAATATATACCGTAGGGATCATAGCGGAGGTCACATAATCGAGAGCGGAGGTGAGCATCAGCTCGCCGTAGAAATACGGTGTACCCTTGGGCTGAATCCCGTAATACAGGTAGTTGTAGTAGTCCTCTTCCGTCATATTCTCATAGGAAACTACGTAGATTTCATTGTAATCCACCACGTAGGAACGCTTGTCACTCACCACGATTACGCTGTTCAAAGAGAGAGAATCGTCCGTATACGCGGCAGTAAAGCCGGGATTGGTATCGGGATCCACCGTTTTCACGGAAATAAGAGGGGACAGATCCTTGTACCGCTGCAGCAGTTCAGAGATCGTTTCGTCCTCCTGTCCTCTCCGCGCAATGAGATAGAAGGTCACCGGCGTATCAATGCCGGCGGCGATGGATTTGGTCTCCTCCCCGATTTCAAGCAGTCCTACGGTGCTTGCATCCAGCTTGGTGTACGTATTGGGCAGCACCATAACGATCAGATTCACCACGATCACCAGTGCCAGCACTACAGCGGAAATGACAAGGCTGTAAGAGCCGCTTTTGAGAGCGCGCATATTGATCGTTTTCTTTTTCGTATTCTTATCCATTGTTTCTATACCGTCCTTTCCCCGTTACGCCCAACGCTTCTTTTCCATGGACTGCACCGTGAAGAACACAAACAGCACGGAAACGGAAATATAATATACAATCGAAGTAATATCAAAAATACCGTTGCCGAAGGAAGCAAAGCGGTCAAACAGCGCCACAGCGTCCAAAAGGCGCGGGAACAGTCCTTCAAACAGGGTCGAATCCACCAAATACACGGAAGAAATCCCGAATACCAGGATCCCGCCGACGGCCGCGGCGACCACCGCGTTTTTCGTCAGCAGATACAAAACCGCACCGACGCATACAGCCAGCACCAGAAATCCCATCAGCGACGCCCGTGCCGTTACCGGCATCATGGGCGCAAGTCCGGGCATCAGATACATAAGAATAAAGGCACCGAACGTAAGAACTGCCGCGATCACCTGGCTCTCCGTAAGAGAGGAGAGGAACAGGCCGATGGAAATCAGTGCCGCGCCAAGCAGGAAGAAGCCAAAGATCGCGCCGTAGGATGCCGCGTAGTTGATCTCCCCGTAGAAAGAGAGAATCACAGGATACACACATGTGATCGCCATGGGGATGGCAAGAATGAAAAGCAAGGCAAAGTATTTTGCCAGCACTACCGAGGAAAGCTTCATGGGCAGAGAGTACAGAAGCTGATCCGTACGGGCGTGCAGTTCTTCTGAAAAGGAGCGCATGGTGATAATGGGAATAATCAGAAGAAAAACAAACACCACACCGGAAATCGCATACTCAAAACTGGGATATGTACCGTCCAGATTGTATACTTTCATATAAATACCGGTTATGATAAGCAAAAACGCTGCGAAAATCGCGCCGGTCATACCGCAGAAATAGGTTTTCAGTTCTCTTTTGAAAATTGCAAACATGGGTATGCTCACTCCTTTCCGCCGAAGAGCGGCTTGTACTCATCGGCTGTCTGTTTCTTCTTCTTTTTATCCGCATCTGCATCGTAGTACGGCGAATCTTCTCTATCTTCTGACTCTGCCGTGTCTTCAGCGGCATCGGTGTCCTCCTCTGTTTCGTCCGGTTCGCTGTCCTCATCCGCATCCACATCCGCAGCCGCATCGTCGGAAGTCAGCCGCAGGAACACATCCTCCAGACTCACATCGTTTGTAGACATTTCCACAATCGGCATATCCAGTTTTGCAAACAGCCGGAATATATCGTCTCTGAGATCCTGATCGGCGTTCGTTTCCACCGTCACACGGATGCAGCCGCCAAGGCCGTGGGTAACGGTCGTGCTTACCGCCTCGGTAAGCGAAGCCACAGCTTCCGTAACGGCGGCAAGATCCCCGCGCACGTCCAGCGTGACGATCCGTCTGCCGTCCGCAGACGCAGTCAGATGCTCGATCGTATCACTTGCCACAATCTGTCCGTGGGAAATAATAATGAGATAATCGCAGACCGCACTGATCTCGGAGAGAATATGGCTGGAAAGAACCACCGTATGGGTTTCGCCCAACTCTTTGATTAGATCGCGGATCTCGATAATCTGCAAAGGGTCAAGACCTACGGTTGGCTCGTCCAGAATAATGATCTCCGGATCGCCCAGAATCGCCTGAGCAATGCCCACGCGCTGCCGGTAACCCTTGGAAAGATTTTTAATCAGCCGTCCACGCACCGCGGAAAGGGCGGTTTTTTCGATCACCCGCTCCACTTCCCTATCGATCTGCTCGGCGGCGACGCCCTTTGCCTCTGCCACAAACAACAGATATTCCTCCGGCGTCATGTCGGTATAGAGCGGCGGAATCTCCGGCAGATAGCCGATGCACCGCTTCGCTTCCACCGGCTCCTCGTAAATATCGTATCCGCCCACGAGCACCTCGCCGGACGTGGCGGCAAGGCAGCCGGTTATCATATTCATCGTGGTGGATTTTCCGGCACCGTTCGGTCCAAGAAATCCGTAGATTCTTCCCTTTTCCACAGTGAAGCTGATGTTTTTCACTGCGGTGAAGGAACCGTATTTCTTGGTCAGATTTTTTACTTCGATCAAGGTTTCATTCCTCCGATTCGCAAAAGTAGGACGCATCCGTCCGTAATACGTTTACCATTATACCACAAAAATGAGATGTAATGTTGAACTTTCTCGTAAAATTTTCTGATTCTCCGGTGATAATTTTCACAAAAACATCACACAGCAGAAAAAACACTCCCGAAAAACCGCAGAAAACCAAATTAAACGGAAAATTTACGCGTTCCGCATTGCAAATTGAGAAAAAATCCGTTATAATAGTTGTGTATGTATATTTTCCGGCCACTGACCGGAAATAACAGTCGGAATTACACACGGAAGCGGTGATACTATAGAATGTTTATGAATAAAGATATCGGTATCGATCTGGGAACAGCATCGGTGCTGGTATATGTAAAAGGAAAAGGAATCGTGGTCTCGGAGCCCTCCGTGGTTGCCATTGATACCAACACGGATCGGATTCTGAAGGTAGGCCGGGAAGCCCAGCAGATGCTGGGGCGCACGCCTGGCAATATTACGGCCATCCGTCCCCTGAGAGACGGCGTAATCAGCCAGTACGACGTAACCCTGCGGATGCTGCAGCATTTTATCCCCCGCGCCTGCGGCTCGGTTTTCTTTAAACCCCGGGTTTTTATCTGCGTGCCCAGCGGCATCCCGGAGGTGGAAGAGCGCGCCGTAGTGGATGCCGCCACCCAGGCAGGCGCACGCCGCACCTATCTGATCGAAGAACCGGTAGCCGCCGCCATCGGCGCAGGCATTGACATCTCCATGCCCAACGGAAACATGGTGGTAGACATCGGCGGCGGTACTACGGATATTGCCGTTATTTCCCTGGGCGGCGTGGTAGTATCCGAATCCATCAAGGTAGCCGGAGACAAATTTGACGAAGCCATCATCCGCTACGTACGCCGCAAGCACAACGTGCTGATCGGTGAGCGCACGGCGGAGCAGATCAAAATGAAGGTCGGCTGTGCCTGGCAGCGGGAAGAGCCTCGGGTTATCGAAGTAAAGGGACGCTGTCTCGTGCAGGGTCTGCCCCGGGTAGTCCGCATCAGTTCGCTGGAAATGCCCGATGCTTTGGAAGAGCCCATCACGGCTATCGTGGAATCGGTCTGCAACGTGATCGAGCGTACCCCGCCGGAGCTGATCGGCGATATTCTTTACAACGGCATCGTTATGACCGGCGGCGGCAGTCTGCTCTACGGTCTGGATCGGCTCATCGCCAACGTAACCGGCATCAAGACCCGCGTAGCGGATAAACCGGTCGCCTGCGTGGCCATCGGCACGGGCAAGTCCCTGGATCATATCTCCGTTATCCCTGAGGGCGCTATCAATATCTCCCGTCAGCGCCAGCAGAGATTTTAAATCTATTACAACAGGAGGTCTTTTATGAAACTTTCAGCTGATTTCCGTGCCGCCGCACGAGCCGCCCTTTCCGGAAACTGGGGTATGGCAGTGGTGGCAGGCGTCATCGTTTCCCTGCTTGGCGGAGGCTCTTCCGGAGGCGTTTCCTTCAATTTCTCGTTTTCCTCCTCTGACACGAATGTAATGCAAGACATCGCCCAGCGGGAGGAGGTTCTTGCCGGTCTACTTGCCGCCGTAGCCATTCTTCTTCTGCTGATCCCTCTTGCGATCGTAATCGCTGCCGCCGCCTTTGTGCTGGGCAGTATTATCGAGGTGGGAGATGCCCGATTCAATCTGCACCTGATCGATGAAAAGCAAGCGGATCTTGCTCACCTTTTCGCCTATTTCCGCCAGTGGGGAACGGTTACGCTGGCAAATCTTCTGCGCAGTGTATACATATTTCTCTGGTCACTGCTCCTTGTCATTCCCGGCATTATTGCCTCGTACAGCTACGCCATGGTTCCCTATCTGATGGCGGAGACACCTACGCTGTCCGCCGGCGAAGCGATCCGCCGCTCCAAAGAGCTGATGCAGGGCAATAAATTCCGTCTGTTCTGTCTGGAGTTCAGCTTTATCGGCTGGGGTCTGCTTTGCATTCTTTCGTTCGGTATCGGTTTTCTGTGGCTTGTACCGTATCAGAAAGCGGCACGCGCCGACTTCTACCGGGAAATTTCCGGCACACGCCCCGTAATCCCCGGGGATGCGGAATCCACCGGCGATGCCACTGCCGAAGCAGAAGCATAAGAGCACAAAAGAGGCAGAACAACATTTCAATGCGGCAGCCCCCATTTTTTGCGAGAAAGCGAAAAAACTTGGAATTCCGAAGGACTATGCAGTGAGATTTCCGATTTTTGCCCGACACGGGCAAAAATGGCCGTTTCTGCAGACAAGAGAAAGCGCGCGGAGGTGTCGCATTTAAAAATGCGACACCTCCTTTTCGCATCTGTTCAGTTAAAAGAGGATCTTCCGCGGTAGACCGCATAGATCTTGGATACGTCGTAATAATCGAACGTGCCGTCACCGTTTACGTCCGTGATAACCCACTTATCCAGCGTAATTCTGCCGCGATAGAACGCATACAGTTTTGCTACATCGTAATAATTGAACATGCCGTCGCCGTCGATATCGCCGGGAATCTGATCGGTGACCTGTATGTCGGCAAACTTGTACTGCACAGCAGCTTTTCCGCCGTCAGCAGTGGAAATCATCACATCCGCAAGAGCAAGCGTACGCGTGCCCAGTGCCGCGTCTGCCGCCACCTGAACGGTAACAGTAACGATCACTTCTTTTTCTGCATTGACTTTATCCAGTCCGCCCAGCACGGATACCATCCAGTGATCGGCAAAAGCATCCACGTTGATCTTGCCGTTTGCCGACTCGATCTGTGTGATCGTCATTCCGTCAACGGGATACAGATCAAAGGAGAAGCCATCATACGTACCGGCAAGAGATACGGTATACGTGAACGCAGATCCCTGCACGGCAACTGCCGGTGCATCGGTGTACAGGAACACATCGGGGACAGCAGGCGCTTCCAGCACCTCAAACGGGATGTTATTCTTCGCAGCATAGCTTTCCGCAGTGGAACCTGCATAGCCGTAAAGAACCAGATTGGGGGTGTTATTCATATTGAAAACAGTATCTCCGAAAACAGTCTTCGGATTCAGAACCGTAACGTTTTCCAGCATGGAACAACCAACAAAAGCAGATTTTTCAATCTTTGCCACGTTTTCGTGGAGTGTAATTTTTGTGAGATTCCTACTGGTTTCAAATGCCCATCCGCCAATCGTGGAGACCGAGGTCGGAATTGTGTACGAGGTATCCGTTTTCGCGATAGGATACTGCATCAGTACCGAACCGTCTTTCGAGAACAGAACCCCGTTTTTGTCCGAAGAATAATTCGGATTATCCAGTGAAACCGTGATAGACGAGAGTTCATGACACTGGGCAAAGGCTCTGTGTTCGATACTCGTCACGTTCTTAGGAATAAATACGGTTTTTATACCACTTCCCACAAAAGAACTCTCACCCAGTGCAGCAACGTTATTTCCGATCACTACACCCGTAAGAGAATCCGAACCAAAGAATCCGTACATGGCTACCGTGACAACAGAGTCAGGAATCGTATAAAGGTTATCCGTTTTTCCGGTGGGATATTTAATAAGTTCCGTCCTTTGCTTATTGAACAGCACACCATTATCTGACGTGTAGCTGATATTATCAGGAGATACGTTTATGCTTGTAAGGCTCTGCGTTTTATGGAACACACCCAGTCCCATATTCGTAACGCTCGCCGGAATATCGATGCTCGTAAGCCTTGAGCATCGGCTGAACGCATACATTCCAATAGAAGTGATTCCCTCCGGGATCGACGCTTTTTCCATGTATATACAGTCGTAAAAAGCGTGGGATGCAATCGTGGTAACACCGTTTTCAATAACAACCGTTTTAATAAAATCACGATGTGCATACCACGGTGCTGGCGCAGAATACGTCCACTCCGCCATAGCACCGGTACCGGAGATGGTCAGCGTACCGTCGTCGGTGAGCACCCACGTCAGGTTATCTCCCTGTGCACCGCAGGTGCCGGAGGCGATCACCGTAATGACAGGTTCGTCCAGCACCTCAAACGGAATGTTGTACTGTGCGGCATAACTTTCCGCAGTGGAACCTGCATGACCGTAGAGAACCAGATCTTCGTGATTCCACACCAGGAAAACGCCACTTCCAAACTTCACAGAGGCGGAAAGAATAGTTGCTTTGGAAAGCTTCTCACAGTAGAAGAAATTGTTGTCGCCAATATTCACAACGCTTGCGGGAATCGTAACATCCGTCAAAGAGCTGCAGAAATAAAATGCACTCGCATCGATTCCTTTCAATCCTTCCTGTAAAGTCACCGAAGGGAGCGCCTTGGCATAGGCAAACGCACCCCAGCCGATTTCCACAACGGAAGCAGGCAGCGTATAGGCGCCGGATCTTCCGACAGAATACTGGATCAGCACCTTCTGCTGTTTATCAAAGAGCACACCGTTCAGAGAAGAATAATACGGATTGCCCGCTGCAACGGATATATCGGTAAGTGCGGGACAGCAGGCGAACGCACCTCTGCCCACAGTCTCCGCGGCGGCAGGAATCTGAACGGAGGTGAGCGCAGTACCGAAGAAGGCATATTCTCCGATGTACGATACGCCCTCGGGAATATTCACAGACGCCAGCGCACTGCACGTCTCAAAGGCCATAGCGTGAATCTGGAATACGCTGTCCGGAAGCACCACGGACACAAGGGACTTACATCCAAAAAACGCATAGCTGTTGATATTGGTAACACTATCCGGAATTCCATACGTACCCGCTTTGCCTCTGGGACAATAGAGAAGCGTCGTCTTCTCTTTATTATACAGTACGCCTTCATGGGAGGACAGGTACTGGTTGTCCGCCGCTACGGTCAGAGCCGTAAGGGAAGCACAATGTTCAAAGGCATCCGTGCTGATATACTTTACGCTGGCGGGAATGGAAACCTCCGTCAGACTTTCGCACCAGGCAAAAGCAAACGATTCAATGTGGGTAACGGTAGCCGCAATCTCCACCGTTTTCAGGTTCCAGTAATACTCACGGGGACCGAATCCCATGCCGCCGCCCAGAGAATGAGCCATACCGTACGTAGAAACGCCGTCGGAGAAGGCATTAGCACCGATCGTGGTAACGCCGTCTTCGATCACAACGTGCTCAATCTTCTGACAGTAGGGATACCAAGGTGCGTAATTCTGTCTCGACCAATCCGCCATAGCACCGGTACCGGAGATGGTCAGCGTGCCGTCATCGGTAAGCACCCACGTCAGGTTATCTCCCTGTGCACCGCAAGTGCCGGAGGCGATTACGGCAGCAGGAGCGGCGCCGAGGGATATGAACGGAATATTGTTTTCTTTCGCATACGCTTCTGCAGTGGAATCGGCGTAACCGCGAATGGTCAGATTTTCACAGTTGTGGAATACACTCGTACCGATCGACGCATTTTTGTTCAGAATCGTGACATCAGCGAGATTGGTACAGTTCCAGAAAGCCTGTGAAATGAGGTCGGTCACGCTTGCGGGAATGATAATATCCGTAAGGCCGGTACAGCCGATAAAGGCATACTGACCGATAAATGCAACACTGTCCGGAACAGTAATACCGGTAAGTCCCGTACATTCGCCGAGTGCATTTGCACTGATCGTGGTAAGGCTGTCCGGAAGCGTAATTTCCGTCAGATTGCTGCATCCATAGAAAGCCTCCCACGCAAGCTCAGCAACACCCTCCGGAATCACGTACCTGTCTGCCGTTTTCGCGGTGGGATAAGTAAGCAGCACCGATACGTCCTTCGTGAAGAGCACACCGTCAATATCACAGTAATACGCACTGTCATCCTCCACATATACGTTCTCAAGTCCGGTGCACTGGTAGAACGGTGACAATCCGATTGAGGTAACGCTCGCAGGAACGGTGATTTCCGTAAATGCAGAGCAATTAGCAAACGCGTGATATCCGATCGTGGTTACGCTGTCGGGAATGATCACGTTGGCAAGATTGCCGCAGCAGAAAAATGCCGAATTTCCGATGGAGGTAAGATTCTGTGGGAGCGTGATAGACGTAAGGGATTCACAGTGATCAAAGGCCTGCTCACCGATAGAGAGCACCGTATCCGCAATGGAAAATTCCGTAAGGGTGGAGCAGGAGCTGAACGCCTGTCCGCCGATGGAAGCAACACCCTTTTCAATGACAACGCGCTTGATGGACGATTTGTAATTGCTCCACGGCGTAGCGTCATAGGAAACCCAATCCGCCATAGCACCGGTACCGGAGATAGTCAGCGTGCCGTCACTGGTAAGTTTCCACGTCAGGTTATCCCCCTGTGCACCGCAGGTGCCGGAGGCGATCACCGTAATGACAGGTTCGGCCAGCGGCTGGAACGGAATGTTGTTTTCTTTGGCGTAGGTTTCGGCAGTAGAGCCGGTGTATCCGTAGATAGTGAGGTTGGGACACTCGTCGAAAGACCAGTTTGGGATAAAAATCACACTTGCCGGAATTGTGACACCCACAAGGTTCGTACAATAAGTGAAAGCATCGCTTCCAATGTGGGTTACGCCGTCCGGAATTACGTACTGGGTTTCTGTTCTTCCGCCAGGATACGTATGAAGCCTGGTTTTATCCTTGCTAAACAGCACGCCATCCACGTCGCAGTAATTCGCATTACTGCCGTCAACGGTGATGTCCGTAAGGCTCGTACATCTAAGGAAAGCACCTTCTCCAACAAACGTCACGCTCGCTGGGATTCTGAAGTTCACAAGGCTTCTGCAGTTCTGGAATGCAAGACCATAAATCGACGCGGTGCTGTCCGGAATGGTGATGCTTATAAGATTGTTGCTTGCAAGGAAAGCATTGTCTCCGATAGAAGTCACACCAGCCGGAATCGCGTACGCAGTGCCCGCCTTAGAGGCAGGATACTTGAGAAGTATCGTTTTATCTTTAGTGAACAATACGCCGTCAAGGTCGCAGAATTTTGCATTATTGCCGTCAACGGTGATGCTTATGAGATTATCGCAACAAAAAAACGGATCGTTAATAATAGAAGTTACACTCGCCGGGATAGTAATGTTCCTGAGGTTCGCACACTCCCAGAAAGCACAGTTTCCAATGGAAGTCACACCGTTTTCGATAACAACCTGTTTGATACTGCGGCTGTAAGAATACCACGGCACAGTATTCCAATCCCACCCCGCCATCTCCCCGGTACCGGAGATGGTCAGCGTGCCGTCATCGGTAAGCACCCACGTCAGGTTATCTCCCTGTGCACCGCAGGTACCGGAGGCGATTTCCGCCGCGCTGACAGAAGCAGCTCCGAAAATGCACAGCGTAAGGCACAAAGCAAGAAACACAAATGTTAGTCTTTTCATTATAACTTCCTCTCTCAAAAAAACAAAAATGCGCCAGCCGGAATCCTGCAGAAATGCAGAATCGGCCGCCGCCGGACAACGCGAAAAAGCCCTGTGCTTCTCCTGAAGGAGAAACACGCGACAGGGCGTGGAAATCTCAAGTTTATCCGGTAAATCCATTATAGCACCGTAGGAAAACTTTGTCAATAGAATCTGAGTTTTGTCACAGAAAAAACAAAAAAACGGAACTTCCGCATGAAAATGTGAAAGTTCCGTTTTCTGTTGCGTTTATTTTTGCTTTGCCAGCCACTCGTTCAGATACTCTCCGGACACCGTTTCGTTTTTCAGGAATTTGATGACGCCGCAAAGGCGCTTCACTGAGTATTCCACCATCGCCCGGGCAATGCGTTCGTTCATACCTTCGTGCCCGTCACCGGCGTAGGAATTGGGATAATTGGCCATCCAGGAGAAAGGCGTATCAATTCCCATAGCGGAAAAATCGTCAAACCGGTGGGTACTGCTGCCGCTTTCCTGAAACATCTTATCCAGCCGCACCGTTTCGGGACGGACGCCGTAGATCCAACCGGTTTCGATAAAGCAGGCGTGACCGAAGCGCTTCTTTTCATCCACGTAGGCCTGCAGGATCTTCCGATCCTCTTTCGTCAGATAGTCAAACTGCCCGGCGAGGAGTTTTTTCGGCGTAGGAAAATCCGAACCGAGCGCGTAGGAAAAGGTGAGAAATTCGTGCTTTTCCTGAAGGAGACTTCGCATCAGCTGGGACAGCATGGCCGTATTGCCGCCGTGCCCGTTGAAAAACAAAATCTTGGTAAAGCCGTTCCGGTGAATCTCAAGACAGATCTCCCGGAGCAGATCCATGCGAAGCCGTTCACTCAGCATAACCGTGCCGTAAAACTCCCCCGCACCGGTCTTCTCCCCGAAATACAGCGGCGGAAATACACAGGCGGATTCCGTCTCGGCCGCCATACGGGCAATCTCCGAGGCCTGGATCACGTCCGTACCCACGGGCAGGTGCTGTCCGTGCTTTTCCAGACATCCGACGGGCACGATGCACAGTCCCTTTGATTTCCGGATCGCGTCGGGGAATTCTTCTTCCCGCAGATTTTCCCAAAGCATACTTTTCTGTCCTTTCCTGTCCCTCAAAGATAAGCGGGCAAACGCCCGCTTATCCTGTCTATATTACTGAATCACTCGAAATCCACGGTTACTTCCGTCACACGGGGCGTGCCGCAGCCGCATTTAGCGGTCAGCGCCAGGCGGTACTGCATATATCCGTTCAGCACCAGATGGCCCATGGAATCGCCGTTTTCCAGATTGCCCTGCCAGGGAGAATTCTCCAGTCCCTCGGGCGATACGGCACAGCGTACCTGCATGGTCACCGTATTGGTGGGACCGAGTTCTGCTATCCAGGTCGCCGTGGTGGGCTTCATGCCCTCGGGAATCTTGTAGGGCTCGGAGTAGTAGTACTCTGCATCGCTTCTGTCCATGATGTTGCCGATATCCACGGAGCACATACCGTGAGGACCGCGGCTGGGCAGACGGGTACACCGCTGCTCGTTGATGCCGTCGGGACCGCCCCAGAAGATGAAGGATTCTGCCACGTGATGACCTTCCTTCTTGTGGCTTGCCACGGCAAGATCGATATAGCCGTCGCCGTTGAAGTCGCCGGCAAGACAGCCGCAGCCGGAGTTGTTGGAAATTTTCTGCTTATCTTCAAAATGGAACACGCCCTCGGGAGAACCGAAGAACATATAGGAGTCCAGATCACGTTTTCTGCCGTTGCTGTACGCCGTTCCGTAAATATCCAGAATACCGTCGCCGTTGAAATCCTGAATAGTCAGTGCGTTGCAGGCGGAATCGGTAAGCAGCTCCGTCTTGCGGTTCTCCGCATAGCCGTCGGGCCCGCCCCAGTAGATCACGTAGCCGCCCCGTTCGCTTGCGTGGGAATACTTCAGTGCCAGATGGATGGGAAGCACCAGATCCAGATAGCCGTTTCCGTTCAGATCGGCGGCGTTGGCACCAGCGGCACCGTTTACTGCCAGGGTCTGCTTGCGGTCGATGCTGAATCCGTCGGGTCCGCCCCACAGAATATAGGAACGGGAACCGGTAATCTCTGAAACAAACACGTCCAGCCAACCGTCGCCGTTGAAGTCAGCGGAAAGCATCCAGCGTCCCTGCCCGTATTCACCCATCAGACCGGAATCCTCTTCGCTCCAGAAGGTATCGCTGTCCTCACCCTCCCAGGGGAATGGATGAAAGTCCTCCGGATTGGGTCCGAAGGTAAAGCGTTTGGGCTCTTCGGGCCAGCCGTCGGGACCGCCCTCAAAGAGGTAAACCTGCCGGTTCTGAATACCGGTGAACATCAGATCCAGATACCCGCACTTACGGAAGTCACCGATAGCACAGCCGTGTCCCAAAAGCGATTTGATAACCGTACGGTTGTCCTTTTTGAAGCCATCCTTGCCGTTCCAGTAAATGAAGGAGCCGATGCACAAATGGGGTGCGTTTTCCCCGCAGTTCACCACCATAATATCCGGCTTGCCGTCGTCGTTAAAGTCGCAGGGGATGCAGTCCACAGCCGCAAGACCGGGCAGCTTCACGCTGCGGTGCGGACCGTAATCACCGTCGGGGCCGCCCAGGAAAAACTCGATCTCCTCCAGGCCCTGAGAAGACTCCCCCTCGTGGTTAACCGTCACAATCTGCATTCTGCCGTCCGTATACGTGCGGCCAGTAATTACGCGGGTGGCCCCCAGCGTCATCAGATTGTACTCGTTTTTGGGCGTGCCGTCCTTATCAAAGCTGAATACGGCGGAGGTCACGTTGTAATCGTTGCGCGTGTCACCCTGTCCCACGAAGAGATAATTCTTGCCGCCCTTTTCCGCCGGTGCGACGGTCAGCGTCCGTGCATTGCGGATCGGAATCCGGGTAGCCTTCTCCATGGAATAGCCCTCGCTCTGCCAGAGGATCACCAGATCCTCTATGGCCCGGGGATCGGTGGACATGGAGATTACGATATCCGTGTCACCGCAGTTTTTCAGATCGCCGGCAGTCATGTAGGTAATGCCGCCGTAGGCGTACTTATTTCTCTCGTGCTTGATTTCAGCAGGATCGTATACGGTGAAGCGGTACT
This sequence comes from Eubacteriales bacterium, assembly GCA_045547015.1. Taxonomy (GTDB): domain Bacteria; phylum Bacillota; class Clostridia; order Oscillospirales; family CAG-272; genus SIG701. The sequence goes on from JAZQDY010000173.1 coordinate 15,009, forward strand.
CCTCCACCGGCTTTCTGTCTTTGCCGAAGCTTTCCAGAACGGCGATATTTTCCGTTTCCACGCGGAACGTCATGGGTTTTCCGTCCACGATTACGATACCGCACCGCCACGGGATCCAGCGGGTGCCTTTTCTGCCCGCGGTGGTGGAAGAAGCACGGGAATCCTTCAGCGGAAGCGGCAGACCGAATTCCGTTTTTCTTTCCGCACTTATGCCGTCCGCACCGCCCCAGTACACGGCGAGCGTGGCGGATCCCTGATGCATCACGTACAGATCGTCGTATCCGTCTCCGTCCAGATCCCCGGCAGCTACGGAAAGAGCAGAAATTTCAATTTCGGTGAATTTATCTGCCTCAAAACCAAGCTCCGTCTGGGAGAACAGGCGGACTTTACCGGAGCTGAGGAACGCGAGCGCAATTTTCCCGCTTCCGTCAAAATCACCGGCCGCCACGCCAACAGAGTTGGGGGCGCGGAGGGTGGTTTTATATTTTTCGGTAAGACCCATTTCACTGCCGAAATAGATCACAGCGGAGGTTTCGCTGTGCACGCCGTTATGCTGGCAGGCAACCACCAGATCCTCCGTGCCGTCCCCGTTCAGATCGGCAAAAATCGCATCAAACGTACCCTCCGTGGGCAACTCCAGCGGTTTCTTCTGAGAAAGGCTGTCCAGCACGTAAAGCGGCGGTCTTTCATCCATACTGTGGCTGTTGGCAATCGGGATATCCGGATATCCGTCCCCGTTGATGTCAAAGTTGAAAATTCGCTGAAGAACACCGGCACGGGACACGTAAATATTCTGTCCGCTATTGCCGAACGTGCCTTTGGAGAATCCGTCAAAGCCGGATTTTTTCCACTGCATACCCATATTGTACTCCTGTCTGCCCTCAATGGGGGCAAAAAATATTTTCTGTTTTGTTCCGGGGTGCGGAAAGACCGCAGCCATACGGGTTTACTATACCATGTTGCCGCCCGGTTGTCAAGGCATTTTGAAAAACTGTCCCAGCCGGATAAGATACCGTCCCGCGGTCACCGGAGAACGGCAATATATCCGGGCATTCTTCCCCGGGTGCTGTGCCATTCCGTTCCCGCCCCGATACAGGCAAGGAAGGAGGGGGTAATCTCCTCCCCCGGCACAAGGAGCGGAATGCCCGGCGGATACGCCCACACGTATTCTGCGGCGATCCTGCCCGCTGCCTGATCTACCGCAAGCCATTCCCAGGGGGATTCCAGTGCCGTCTCCGGCAGAATCCGGGGAATGGGAATACTGTCAGCAAAATCCAGCATCGGTTCCGAGGACGCCGATGTACATATATCGTCAATCTCCAGAAGTGATGCAGCCAGCACGGAAAGGGATTCGTTCGTATCGCCCATGCCGGTCATGGCAAGAACGCCGTTTGCCGCCGTCATCTCCGGCTCAATGCCCCGGAATCGCAGCGCGGCTGTCAGCTCCGCCCCGGTCATAGTTGTGCCGCGGGTGGAAATATAGATCTTGCTGCGGTCGTAGGCAAAGGCATCCGAAAGTCCGGCAAAACCGTGGTACGGAATGCGCAGATGTCTGAGGCCGGCAATTCTTTCATCAAACAGATCGATTGCCGCCGACCACCGGGAAAACAACGAAGGATTCTCCCGTATCATCCGTACACATCCGTCAATGGATGCCATAAAAAGATAGGAAGGACTGCTGGTTTCGAACACGGACAGCTGATGGGAAAGCCGATCCATATCCACAAACGTACCGCCTGCGTGCAGGATAGCCGTTTGTGTCAGGGACGGCAGAGTTTTGTGCACGCTCTGTACCACAATATCCGCACCGGCAGACACCGCGCCGCCGGAAAAATACGGAGAAAGGGAGAGGTGCGCGCCGTGGGCTTCATCCACGAACAGAGGAATGCCTGCCTCATGAGCGACAGCCGCGACGGACGCGATATCAGAAATAACGCCCTCATAGGTGGGGGAAGTAAGAATCACCAGCCGCACCTCGGGATGCTTCGTCAATGCTTTTTTTACGGAAGCTGGCGAGACCGAGCCGAAAATACCGGTCTCCGCATCCAGCGGCGGCATAAGATACACCGGCCGGAGCCCGCACAATTCCACGGCGTGATATACCGATTTATGTGCCGCCCGGGTCATAAGTACTGTGTCTCCCCGATTCGTAAGCGAACGGATACCGGCAAGAATACCGCCGCTGGCACCGTTCACCAGATAAAAGGAGCGCTCCGCCCCCCAGAGTCCGGCAGCCTCCTGCATGGCCGCCCGGAGAATTCCCTCCGCGCCGTGCAGATTGTCAAACCCGTCGATCTCTGTAATATCGTCTTTCAGGGAAAGGGACGCAAGATAGGGCGCGCTGGCAGAATTGCGCTTGTGCCCCGGCATATGCATGGGAATTCTGCCCTTTGCCGCATTTTTTTCGAGCAGCTGCACAAGCGCGGTGGCTCTTTCGTTTTCGTTCATATCCATATACTCTCTCATTCAGACACAGGTTTCGGAGCATATTGCCCAACAAATCCCGATTTTTATGAAAAAATTTGCCGTTGTGCACAAAAAGCACCAATTTCCCTCTTTACAAATCGTTCAATATAGTGTATAATAATACCATAAATTTTTATTCAGACACAGTCTGTTACAGGAGGTTGCCTTATGCACAAAATTATCACCATTGCCCGTCAGTACGGAAGCGGCGGTCACAAAGTCGCCCAGAAGCTTGCCGAAATGCTGGGTATCAAATGCTACGACCGGGATCTTATCGCCATGGCAGCGGAAAAAAGCGGACTCAGCGAAGAAGCGCTGGTACACGCAGACGAAAAGGCAGCTAGCAGCCTTCTGTACACCCTGGTAATGGGCTCCAATATGTACCACAGCACGGTGGATCAGTTCAATGTGCCCATCAATGATAAGCTCTTCTGCCTGCAGTCGGAAATCATCCGGGAGATCGCAGAAAAAGAATCCTGCGTTTTCGTAGGACGCTGTGCGGACTACGTGCTGGCGGAGAACAAAGCCTGCACCAAGGTATTCGTATATGCCGATTTCGACCACCGGGTGGAAACGGTCTGCAAGCGGCAGAACGTAAGCGAGGGAGAGGCACGGGATCTGATCGTGAAGAACGACAAGCGCCGCGCCAACTACTATAACTACTACACCGGTCACAAATGGGGACGGATGGAGAACTACGATCTCGCCGTATCCACCGATATCATCGGTATTGACGGAGCCGCCAAGCTGATTGCGGATTTCGCCGAAATCTCCTTTTCCGCCCTGTAATTCCGGCAAAAGAAAAACGGACGCCGTTCGGTGTCCGTTATTTTTTTCCTTTGAATTTGTACAGCCACGTACCGAAATAGAATTTCGGCAGGCGCATCATGCGCCCGAGGCGGCGCGGTTCTTTCAGCAGCCGATAAAACCATTCCAGTCCCAACCGGATAAAGATCCGGGGAGCACGTTTTACCATTCCGGCATACACATCCAGCGAACCGCCGAGCCCGAGGAAGATGCGGACACCTGGCATCCGCGCCCGGTTCTCAACAATCCATTTTTCCTGTGCGGGTGCCCCCAGACAAACGAAAAGTACTTTCGCGCCCGATGCGTTCACCGCTTCCACAGCTGCGTCGTTTTCCAAGCCCGTTTTTTTGAAATATCCGTCCTGCATACCGACAACCTGCAGCGAAGGCATTTCCTGCCGCAGTTTATCGGCGGCCGTCTCCGCCACCCCCGGCTTTCCGCCGAGGAAATAAACAGGGATGCCGTCCTGTGCCGCAAAGGCGAGCACCTCCCTGCCGAGCTCAATACCGGCAACCTTTCCCTTAAGGGGCGTTGAGAGGATCCGCGCAGCCTTTACCACACCGATACCGTCGGGAATCGTAAGAGTTGCGGCATTCACTACCGGATACAAAGACGGATCGTCAATACAGGACTGGACGATTTCGGAATTGGGTGTAAATACCGTCTCCGTCAAATCGGCAGCCACCGATGCCCGCAGGCGATCGGCGGCTTCCGTCAGCGTTACATTATCAAAATATACGCCGCGTATGTTGATTTTCGCGGCAGTATCCGTCTTCATGGATTATGCGTCAGCCTTTGCGCTGAGGAAGTCCACGATATCGCCTACGGTTACAAATTTATGGATATCGTCATCCGAAATCTCAATATCAAACTTCTCCTCGCAAAGCAGAACCAAATCGGCAAGTTCCAGCGAGTTTACGCCCAGATCGTTTACCAGTTCTGCAGAGAGGGTAACGTCGTCGGGATTTACAGAAAGCTCTTCTACCAGCAGATTTTTCACCTTATCAAACATACAATACTCCTTCTGCCGCTGTCATACGGCACATTTATTATCAGAAAAAACAGCTCCGCATCTGCACCGGGGCAGGCGCGAACACCACTACTATTATAAGAGGCGCGGCAATATTTGTCAAGGATTTTTTAACACTTGCCATTCTTTTTTCCGCATTTCCGCTTGCAAACGCCGCACAAATCGTTTATAATGACTGTGTACCGCAAAGAAAACTCCGTGCGTAAAACGCACGTCATAAAGTCGTAAAGGAGAACGCCCATATGAAACTCAGTGTAACCTCATACAGCTTCGGAAAGTATATCCAGCCTGATAAACTCGGCTATCTCGGCATTATTGACAAAGCCGCTGAAATGGGATTCGACGGGATCGAATTCAGCCAGGGCGACTGGATGAAAGAGCAGGACGCCGCAAAGCGGATCCGAGAACGGGCAGCGGAGCGCAATATCGAACTTGTCTCCCTCTGCGTAGGTGCAGATTTCATCAATAATCCCAACGCCGTGGCAGAAACAAAGGCCCGCGTGGATTTTGCCGCGGAAATGGGCGTAAAGCGGATGCGCCACGATATCACCGGCGGTTTTACCGACAGAAAGATCTGCCGCGGCTATGACGATGCGATCGGAATCGTAGTCCCCGCCGTACGCGAAATCGCTGACTATGCCGAACAAAAGGGCGTGGGTACCATGACGGAAAATCACGGTTTTTTCTCCCAGGATGCCAACCGTGTAGAAAAGCTGATTAACACCGTGGCACACAAAAATTTCGGTGCCCTTGTGGATCTTGGCAACTTTATGTGTGCCGATGAAGATCCCGCCCTTTCCGTTTCCATTCTTGCCCCCTACGCCGTACACGTACACGCCAAAGACTTTTTCTTCCGCAGCGGTATGATGCTGGATCCCGGCAAGGGCTGGTTCAAAACGAGAGGCGGCAATTATCTTCGTGCCACCGTTATCGGACACGGCGACGCAAAAATCGCCCAGAGCATCGGCCTTCTGAAAAAGTGCGGATACGACGGATACGTGACCGTGGAATTTGAGGGAATTGAGGACAATCTTCTCGGTATCGAATACGGCCGCGACAATCTGCGTGCCATGATCGGATAATCCAATGAAACAGACAAGCGACAAAAGCATCCGTAAGCGGCGTATGCTGCTTGCCGTCATTACCGTATCGCTTCTGGGGCTGCTCAGCGCCGCTCTGCTCAGCCACCCCGAATGGTTTGTCGGAAAGAGCGGAAAGGATTCCCCCTCCACCATGTATTCCGATACGGTACGGAGCTTTTCCTTCTACGAGCCGGATTATACGCTGAATGTGGAAGAAGACGAATACTACATGGGACTGGATCGCTACATCCATATCCAGAGAGGCGGCGAAAACATCGCCGTAACCGACGGTGACTACGCCGCGTGGGGCGCACCCATCGAGTTTTTCCATCGTTATTTCACCGCTGCCATCTATGCGGACGTGGAAACGTATAATTCCCTGTTTACGGAAAAATATTATCTTACCGAAAAACCGTACGAATTTTTCGCCCCCCAGCGGATTTACGGCATTACGGTAGAACAGCTCACGGCGGAAGATACGGCGGCAGGCACGAAATACGTCTACAACGTAACCTACGCCATCCACAAAAACGACGGCACGTTCCGTAACGATATTGACAGTGACGCATACAAGACACTGATCTTCACCCTGGTGCCCGACGGCGGCACACTCAAAATCGACAGCATCGGCTACTATCGGCAGAAATAATCCTATGATGCATAAACGGCTTTCCCTCTGCACATACTGTTTTGTATACTGCAAGGGAGGCCGTTTTTATGCAAATTGCCATGCTGGATTTTATGCCCCTGCTCTGGGGACTATGCCTTCTGCTTTCCACGGCACTGTATTATTACAAGGATTACGCCGCACCCGCCCGTACGATACCTGCCGCCGTCGGCGCGCTTCTGCTGTATTTTTGGGGAAAGCCTCCCCGGATGCAGGTGCTCGTTTTCGCCGTTCTGTACGCACTGTGCGCCGCTGTGTATGCCGTTCTGCTCCGTCTTTCGGTTCTTCGGCAAAAAAAAATCTCTGAAAACCTGTTGATCCATCAGACAGCCGGCAGTATAACCGTTGCCGATGCACAAATAACAGACTGTGACGAGAACGGCAAAAAAGAGTTCCCCCAAAAGGAGCTGAAAAAGGAAATCCCGGACTGCGTAAAGAAGCATACCGCCCGCAGCAGCAAACTGTAATACATCCAATAATGCAAAGGGGAGAGAAATTGCACAAGTCCGTAAAAAACGGACAATAGACAAAAAGAGCCTCCTATGGTAGAATAAAAGAACTA
>JAZQDY010000174.1:0-5677 GCA_045547015.1 Eubacteriales bacterium
TATTGATTTCACCCTCGTACATCGCAATAGATACACGACGGATAATATCCGGTGAGAAACCGAGTTGCCTCAGCTTCTTTTTCACAACGACGGATGCCTCGCCCGCTGAAGAGAAGTCCTCCCCGTCCACATTAAAGTGAAAGGTCAGAGGCTCACTCATGGCCTTTACCCGCATTTCCGCGAAGGCCCGAGGTATACAGATGCCCGCACGCTTCATAAGCGCGCATATCGGATTTCATCAATACGATCCCGCTTGCATCGGCAAGCTCAATCATTTCTTCTGTGGGAGCTTTGCTGCGTACGAAGACAATGCAAACCATGTCCATCATGCTGGCAGTTCTTATAACCTGCGGATTAATCAGTCCGGTAACAAGAACGCCCTGATCCTTGACATATGCCAGAACATCGCTCATCATATCGCTGCAGCAGGCGGAAAACACATCGTGATCGAGGTTTTCTTCTCCGCAGAGAAGCGTGGCGTTCAGCAGCTGCTGAATTTCACGGATTTTCATATGAAACCCATCCTTTCGCAAGAATTAATTCGTTGTGCGATGAGGAAAGATCAGTTCTGATATTTAGCCAGAATGCCCTTCAGCATATCAGGGGTAAGGCGGCCGTATACATCCTCGCCGATGGTGAGAACAGGTGCCAGACCGCACGCACCGATGCAGCGGGTAGCTTCCAGGCTGAACTTAAAGTCAGGGGTCAAACCGCCGTTTTCAATACCGAGGAGAGATTCCATCTCTTCCATCAGCTTGCCGGAACCCTTAACGTAGCACGCGGTGCCAAGACAGATGGCAACCGGATACTGTCCCTTGGGGTTCAGAAGGAACTGGGAGTAGAACGTAGCAACACCGAATACCTCGGATACGGGCACGTCCAGACCGTCGGCGATCATCTGCTGAACTTCTACAGGCAGATATCCGTAAATATCCTGCGCTTTCTGAAGAATCGGCATAAGAGCACCGGCTTCATCCTTGTGCTGAGCGATCACTGCATCCAGAGCACTCTTCTGCTCCGGCGTACCGGAAAACGGCACAGAGGTCAATTTCTTTTTCATGACTTGTTTTTCCTCCTACATTGTCATAAGACAGATTTTTCTGGGTTTACTGTAGCATATGTAATGCCGCAAAGCGGCCTCATGCACTTATTTGTTTTCGCAAAATGCGCTGACAGCGTCAGCAGCGTTATCAAGGTAATCATTCTCCATCAGTTCAATGATTCCCTTGTCGCAGAGTGAAGAAAGTTTCGGATCCAGCGGCACGCGGCCAAGCAGACGGATGCCGTATTCTGCGCAAACCTCTTCCGCACGGCTCTCGCCGAAAACATGCAGCTCCTTGCCGCAATCGGGACATTTCACATAAGACATATTTTCGATAAGACCGATAACGGGAATGTTCATCAGTTTTGCCATATTCAGTGCCTTTTTCACGATCATGGAAACAAGCTCCTGCGGCGTGGTTACGATGATAATGCCATCAAGAGGCAGAGACTGGAACACGGTAAGCGGAACATCGCCGGTACCCGGAGGCATATCAACGAACATATAATTGACATCCGTCCAGATCACGTCCGTCCAGAACTGTTTTACAGTGCCGGCAATAACAGGGCCGCGCCACACAACCGGGCGCGTTTCATCTTCCAAAAGAAGATTTACAGACATCATCTGAATACCGGTAGTTGTGGTAAGCGGAATCAATCCGTTGCCATCGCTGAGGACATCGCCCTTTGTACCGAAAGACTTCGGAATGGACGGGCCGGTGATATCAGCGTCCAGAATTGCGACGCCGTTATCGCGGCGCTGCATAAGGACGGACATCATGGATGTAACAATGGATTTACCTACACCACCCTTGCCGCTGACAATACCGATCACATGTTTTACAGTACTCTGCGGATGCAGCGGTTCTTTCTCAATTGCCGCGCTTCCGCGAGAAGAACAGTTGGCTGAACACGTGGAACAGTCATGGGTACATTCTTCCTGTTTTTCCACCATATGGATTTCCCTCTTTCATAAAATTTCATACACTAATATTATAGCGCATTTTATGTAAAATTACAAGGGCTAAGCAAAAGATTTTGTGATGAAAATAACATTAACATTTGTTTTTTCATCATTTTTACACCAATCGATGAGAATTTTGATAAAAATGTTCATTTCAAAGAACAAAAGTGCATCTTTTAGGTGCCATGAATGAGTTTGAGATACAGCATCCGCGCCGTGGAAGGGACAGCGGAGAACACACAAAGAATACATGCTCCCAGCCAGTCCACCGGCATAAAGGAAAAGATGAGAGTAGTACAGAACAATGCACCGTAAATCAGCATTGACATATTCAGCCGCAGCGATCTTTTTTGTCCCTGCCTGCCGCTCAAACAAACGGAGAGTAAAAGTACGAAAGAAGCGAGGATAGCTCCTGTGTAGGAAAAGGAAAGTGCTGTGTCCGGACTCGACGCCTGCAGTATGTAAATGCTCATCAGGCTGAGGAGAACACCGCTGAGTATCCCCAGCATTACAGGAAACACAACCCCTTTCTTCAGAGACGGGAAAACCAGCGTCTGCCGGTGTGTTTGTAACGAATCGGAAGAAGAATCGGAAAAAGCGAGTGTAAGAACAGCAAAGAAATCGAGAATCAGCCCCCACCAAAGTGTCTGTGTCGGTGTGTGCAGCGGCAGACCGGCAAAGGCGGCAATGCACATCAAAGTCAGACGGAAGGACTGTACTGTTAAAAGATATTCGGCCGCATTACGCAGATGAACAAATGCGTTCTTGCAGGCACAAATAATTTCCATCACCTGTTTGGCACAGGACACACCGGGCGCTTCCCTGTTTGAAACGGAGGCATCTGCCGCGCTCATCAGGCACTGCGGTGCCTGACGGAAGGCACTTTCGGCTGCCGCAGATGCGGCAAAGTGTGCAAACAGCGGAATATCACGGAGTGCATCACTGACAAATACTGTATCAGGGCAACGGGAGGAAATCAACTGTACGACTTCAGAACGCATCGCACGATCCGATATAAGCACGCATGCCCCAGAGCTATGACGGACAGAGGTTGAATCCGCTGACAGATTTTCATCGACGAAATCGGACACTTCCTGTGCTGTTTTCAGCAGTGGCTCCTGCGCGGATATAATACCCGCTTTTTCAGCCAGCAGGCGTCCGTTTTCTTCTTCAGTAAGTACCACAAGCCGCAGATCTCCCGTACGGCATTTCAGAATCATTTTGGCAAGTTCCGTATCCACGGGATTAATAAAAGCGCAAAAACCAACAAACACCATTTTTGTCTGCACAGCATTGATCCGTCCAAGATCATTGTAAGGAGACACCCGTGCCGCCACTGCAGCCGTACGAATGGACTGACCTGCCAGAAAATGCGCGTGCTCCATAAGAGCCTGTCGTTCACTTTCTTTAAGGGAACGGATCCCGTCTTTGCCCTGCACCGCAGAGCAGAATGGCAGAATATCTTCGAGTTCGCCTGATACGTATGCCAATGTTCCTTCGGATGAAGCGGTTAATATTGTATGCACGAATCCGCTGTGATTTACGGCAATTACGGCAGCAACAGAAACGCTATTGCGCTGTTCCTCTGTATACTGCTCATATACTTTCCGGATCATTTCCGTATATGTATCCTGTGCAGATACAGGCACGCCGTCGGTAAGCGGACGGATAGATCCGCACCGGCACAGCAGAGACAGCGCAAGAATGCGAAGCGCAGCAGTATCTGCGTTTGCTTCTGTATCCGACAAAAAAGTGCCCTTGACATAAGCAGAATGCAGACGAACAGTATCCGACTGTAAAAGACGTGCATTGGAAAAAACTACGCATTTCGTTTTTGCAAAGGACTCCATGGAATCTGCGGCCCGCAGAATAGCGGCACCGCCGCTTTTCGTTCGGAGGCGCTGTACGGAAACAGCGAGGATTATTGCCGCTATCACACAGAGGAACTCACTCATTGTAGCCACTGCCAAAGAGACGGCAGACAGGAAGAGATCATCCAGCGAGAATGCACTCTTCTCGGCGAATAATCCGCCCAGTGTGATTATCAGCACGGCGGCGATCATAATCAGCGAAACGTTGCGGCACCAAAGGGAAAGTGATCGCAGCACGGAAAGCTCTTCACCGGCCGGCACGGTAATATATCCGCGCTTTGCGAAAATATACGTATCCTCGCCGGTGGCAACAACTACACCGCGTGCTGCGCCGCCAATTACCGTGGTTCCGGCGAAAAGAATGTTATCGCGCTCTTCGCACACAGCCTCGCCGGCACAAATACAGGAGGATGATTTTTTCTGTACACGGCGGTTTTCCGTAACACCGGTTTCGGATACAAGTACCTCGCCGGATAAAAGCCGAACATCGGCGGCAACAGGATCTCCGGCAGAAAACAGAAGAATATCACCCGGTACAACATCATCTGCCGTCACGGTACAGCATTTTCCGCCGCGGATAACTGCTGCGTGCGGAATATTCGCGCGGGCAGCATCTTCAAATATCCGCTGCGCCGCAATAAACATAACAGTACGTACTGTTGCTGAAAACACGAGAATTCCCGTCAGAACAAGGGCTTCTGTCTTTTTATCAAATGCAGCCGAAACTATTGCCGTAACAAGCAGAAGAATCGCTGACAAATCCAGAAATTCACCGCGCGCGGTATGGGCGGCGGAAGACCGGTGGACTTTCCAGACAGCGTTATCCCCGCATTTTCGTCGGCGTGAGGCAAACTGTTTTAAAGTTAAACCTTTATGGGCATCCGAGTGTAGCGCGGACAGTACCTCATCCGCCTCCATGGCATGCCATACGTTAGGTTTTTTCTCTTTCATAAGCCCTATCAGATGGCGCGCACGGATATATCGTCACCGGACACATCTGCATCTATAGCGGTAACCTTGCCGCAGGCGGCAATAATCTCCGTGGCGATTCTGTCCTCCACTTCCGTCTGGATAAATCGGCGCATATTGCGCGCACCGTACTTTGCGGAATATGATTTCTCCGCAATAAGCCGAGCGGCCGCATCTGTCCAGGTCAGCCGTATTCCCTTCTCGCTGAGTGCAGAGGCGCATTCTTTCAGCATAAGAACGGCAATAGACACAAAGTCCTGTTTTGTAAGCGAACGGAACGTGATAATTTCATCAATTCTATTCAAAAATTCCGGCCGCAGAAATTCAGCCAATGCTTTTTCCGTGCGCTCTTTTTGCTGCACATTTGGATTATCGGAAAATCCCGCCGGCGCAGACTGTGCGGCAGAGCCGGCATTGGTGGTCATTACAATTACCGTGTTTTCAAAGCTGACTGTCTTGCCGTGTGCATCTGTGATGCGGCCGTCATCCAGTATCTGAAGCAGAATGTTCATAACATCCGGATGTGCCTTTTCGATTTCGTCAAACAGGACAACAGAGTACGGACGGCGGCGGATTTTTTCCGTCAGCTGGCCTGCATCATCATACCCAACGTATCCGGGCGGCGCGCCGATAATCCGGGATACGGAAAATTTATCCATAAACTCGCTCATATCGAGACGAATCAAAGTTTCCGGAGAGGAAAACAGATCCTCTGCCAATACTTTTACGAGTTCGGTTTTACCGACACCGGTAGGTCCTGCGAAAATGAAGGATACAGGCTTGCGCTTGTAGGAAATACCAGCACGACTGCGCCGGATGGCACGGGATACCG
>JAZQDY010000175.1:0-6410 GCA_045547015.1 Eubacteriales bacterium
GGTTCATTTTTAAGTTTCCCGTCACTGGTATAAGTGTAGTTTTCGTAAGGTTCAAAGGCTGACACCTGCAGTGTTAGGCTAAGAACCAACAATATACACAACGCAACGATTCTGTAAAATCTTTTCTTCATTCTTTCTGAATAGCCAATCGTGATAATACATAAATAGTTCTCCTGAATGCCAATCGCCTGCGGCGATTTCACTTTCTTCAATATCGGGCGGTAGTGGAATAAAGGGTTTTCTTACAAAAACATTTATAACATTGATACCGTTTTTTGCGGTATGTAATTTGAGATCATCAATGATACTCTTTCGTAATTCGTTAGGAATGTAATGGAATACACCACTTGAAAATATTATATCATAATCATTTTCAAGTCTGAAGTCACGCACATCTGCCTTAAAAAAATCTATTTTCAAGCCACAGCAATCGGCAAGCTCGCGGGCTTTAGATAAGCCCTGCTCCGAAACATCAAAGGCGGTTACATTATATCCGTTTCGCGCAAGAAAAACAGCATCTTTGCCTTCGCCACACCCGATGTCAAGCACCTTATACGGTTTGATTGGAGGCTTAATGCGCATAATCTCGTAACAAAGATTATTAGGTTTTAATCCCCAATAATACCCCTCTGCATTGTATCTTTTGTCATATTCAGTTAACGATTGTGACGGATATCCAAGCAAGGAATCAATAGATACGTTCAAAGCTGACGCAAGTTTAGGAAGAAGGGTGACGTCTGGGTAAGAAATGCCATTTTCCCATTTTGAAACGGCTTGAAAAGAAATGTTAAGTTCTTCCGCCAACGCCTGTTGAGTTAATCTAAGCGACTTTCGCCTATCTATTATAACTTGACCGATATTCATAAGCACGTCCTCCTTTTGGAAACAATTATATTATACCACATCAAGGAAGAATGTTTAATAACCTCTTTTTTGAATAGACTATTCATTTTCTACTGATAGTTGAATAATCGCACCGCCACGTTAGTGGTGAGTAAGTGTGCACTTTCAGGGCAAACAAAAAGCCTCCCTTGTGCAAAGGGAGGTGGCACGGCATTGCCGGGCCGGAGGGATTGTAAAAACTGAAATTCGCACCAAAACAATCCCTCTCAGTCAGCTTCGCCGACAGCTCTCTTTACACAAGGGAGCCGCTGGTTGTAAACGTTAGTCTGTCTGCTGTTTTTTGTAAACCTGTCCTTTAGAACTCAATGCATTCGGGGCAAGCCTTTTTTAAGTTCAGTCCATTGTATCGTGTCCATTGGGCAAGACAAGATCTTCCGCGATCTCCTTCTGGAAATCCTTTTTGGAAATGAGAAATTTGCGGATGGCGAACAAGCCGCCGATGCAGAGCACGCAGGCGATATTGGACAACGGATCGGCATGATCCACGATAACCTGACGGGCGATGGCCACGATCAGCACCTCCAGCGTATTGGCAGGGGTCAGATTGATGAGCATGCGCACGAACTCCAGCCCCAGAACGATGGTCAGAATATTGTGCAGATACTTGTCCGCCGTGGAAAAATATCCGGCCACGGTAAACATCTGAAACACTTCGATCGCCAAAAGAACAGCCAGCACAGCGATGGTGATTACGGCAATCAGATATTCGATAACGTGTATGATTTTATAGAACACGCCGCTTACATGTCTTTGCATCCGAAAACCTCTCTGTATACAGTATATAGTATCATTATATCAGTTTTTCTTAAAAAATCAAGATTTTTTACATTTTTTCTGTTTTTCACCAAAATCACGCCGACACCGACCGACTGGAAGCCCTCTAAAAAAACAGTTGATTTTTCCCTCAAAATAGTGTATAATATAATATGTAATAGTATGAAGTATGGTGTAATTTCACAGGCATCTGCGGGGATGTTCCCCCATGCCTTACGCTGCATACATCTCACTCTGCAGGAGCGTACTTGTATATGCAAAAAATTCATATAGCCATCTGCCTCCTTTTGTGCGCTGTGTTTCTTACGCAGCCCGTATTGGCGGCATCTCCCGCATCCCTGTCCTCAGGCGGCAGTGCCCTGGCGGGAAAAATCAGACCCAATGACAGCGCGATAGCATCCGTGATGAAGGTCCGTCCCGACATCACCGAAGAACAGGCAGCGGAACGTCTGTATTATCTGGGCCTTCTCAGCGGTGTGGGTACTGTGGACGGTAAAATCCATTTTGCCCTTTCCAACCCGCTCACCAAACTGGAGGCCATTATCATGGTCATCCGCCTTATGGGCATCGAAACGGAAGTGCTGGAAAGCAACTACGGTCATCCGTTTACCGACGTGCCCGGCTGGGGCAGTGCCTACGTAGGCTATTTCTGGGAAACGGGGCTTCTTCTCGGTGAGAACAGCTCACAGTTTTCCCCCGATATGGTAGTTCCCTCCACCGTTTTCATGAATTATATGCTGAACGTGCTGGGTTACGTTTCCAACGGCAGCAACTATACGCTGGCTGACGCGGCTTTGATCGGTCAGCGCATCGGCATCTGTGAAAAGGTGCTCCCGTCAATCACCCGCGGTCAGGCTATTATGATGATGTACCGGACGCTGGATACCACCACCGCCGGCACGGAACACACTCTGTCCTTCTCTTTGGTGGAAGAAGGAATTCTGGATTATAAAGACGTACAGTTTCTGCTCTGGAACGAAAACAATGAGGAAGCCGAAGCATACATCCAGGCAGAAGGCTATTCCCTTGTAAAAACCATGGCAGACGGCAAATACGCCATCACGCTTGCCGACAGTGCGCGCTGTCTCAACGTACGAGTGGACGGCGCTGGTGAGGATTACGAAGGCGTAGGCGTCACAGTATGGAACAGCACGGGCGACGTCTCCCAGAAATTCCGGCTGGAACAGATGGAAAATGGAAACTACCGGCTGTACTCCTGCGCATCCGGCGGCGGATACAAGCGTGTTCTGGGCTTTGGTTGGAACAACACCGCCGGGCTTTACACCACCTCTTCCCGCTATGCAGGCGAGTTTATTCTGCAGTACGCCGACGCAGGTGACGGCAGCTGGCATCTTTTGTCTGCGGCAGACCCCACAAAAGCTGTCTCCACGAAAAACGAGCGGAACGACGCCGCAATCTCTCTCCAGCCGCTTTTCTCAGAGGGATACGTACAAAACTGGACGTTCACCTTTGACGGCGTTGTGAACGAAGAAGGCTATGAATTCGCCCTCTTCCCGGCTGATGTTCTGTCAATCACCCAGGGATATTACGACACGTATTCCCACCAGAAACAGAACGCACTGGATTTCACCAGCGCTTCCCAGAGCGCGTTCGCACCGTTCACCGGCAAAATCGTCCGAATCGACCGCGGCTATTACCGCTATAATACCGTTTGGCTGCAAAGCTGTGACAAGGTAGTATACGCAGACGGCACGGTGGATTACATGACTGTGGTATTCATGCACGACAACAACGTGAGCGATCTTTCCGTAGGACAGATCGTAGCGCAGGGCGAACATTTCTACCAGGCAGGCGTAGCGGGCGGCGCTACCGGCTCCCATATACACATCGCCTGTCTCCGCGGTGAGTATAAATCCTCCATGACCCTCACCGGCAGCGGAGACGTATATCCGGAGGATGCCCTGTTCGTCCGTGCCGGTACAGCCATCCAATCCACGTACGGACTCGACTGGGTATATCTGGACTGACAAACCGAAATTCCCGGCACCGCCGCCTCCCCGGAGCGTGGCGGTGCTTTCACCTTTGCCGCAAAATTACGAAAAGCGAGGACTAAGCATGTCTCATACAGTTCACGATGAAAAAACGGCAGCTGCACGGATTCGTACCCTGCGGGCGGAAATCGAACATCACCGCCGCCTGTATTACGAAAACGACGCACCCGAAATTTCTGATTTTGCCTTTGACGCGCTGTTTGAAGAGCTGAAATCGCTGGAAGCTGTATACCCCCATCTTGATTCCCCGGATTCTCCCACCCATCGGGTGGGCGGTGCCGCATCGGAGAAGTTTGCCAAGGTGCCCCATGTGGTCCGTATGGGCAGTCTGACAGATGTATTCGATTTTGACAGTCTCCGCGCGTTTATGGAGAATGCCAGACAGACGCTGAAGGAAAACGGCGTTCCCGCAGAAGAAATTTTCTTCACGGTGGAGCCGAAGATCGACGGGCTTTCCGTGGCGCTCACCTATGAAGGCGGCAGGCTCGTGCTGGGTGCTACCCGGGGTGACGGCTCGGTCGGCGAAAACGTCACGGATAATCTTCGAACAATTCGTGCAATTCCCCGGATTATTGAGGCGAAAGCCGAACCGCTGACCGTGCGCGGCGAGGTATATATGCCACGGGAGAGTTTTCTTGCACTGAACAAACGGCGGGAAGAAGAGGGCGGCAAGCTGTGGGCAAATCCGCGCAATGCCGCCGCAGGCTCTCTCCGCCAGCTGGACGCCGCTGTGACCGCTCAGCGGGGGCTGTCTATATTTGTATTCAACAGACAGGCAGGCGCGCTGTACGATGACGGACGCGCCTGTGAAAAGCACAGCGAGACCATTGCCCGCATGGCAGAACTTGGATTTCCTACCGTCTCCCTTTTAGCTGTTACCGGAGATGCGGAAAAAGTAATTGAAGCCATTCAGTCCCTGGGTGAGCAGCGGGAAACGCTCCCCTACGATATCGACGGAGCAGTGGTAAAGATCGATTCCCTGTCTCAGCGGGAGATTTTGGGCGAAGGAACCAGCACCCCCAAGTGGGCAGTAGCGTATAAGTACCCCCCGGAACAGAAAGAAACAAAGCTACTGGGAATCACCTTCCAGATCGGACGCACCGGCGTTCTGACGCCCAACGCGGAGCTGGAACCGGTACGCCTGGCAGGAACCACCGTCTCCCGCGCCACGCTCCACAATATGGATATTATACGGGAGCGTGATCTGCGTATCGGTGACACGGTACTGGTGCAGAAGGCAGGCGATATTATCCCCGAGATCGTAGGAAGCATCGCCGCACGCCGAAACGGTTCGGAGCAGCCGCTCACCGTGCCCACCCTGTGCCCTTCCTGCGGCGGAAAGCTGGTATTTGACGGACTGGATGAAACGGACGAGGACTACACCCCGGACGGGGCTTTGGGCGCGCTCCGCTGCATTCATCCCGCCTGCCCGGCACAGCTGGAACGGCGGCTGATCCATTTCGCATCCAAAGGCGCTATGGGCATTGACGGCATGGGGCCGCGCATCGTTTCCCTGCTCCTTTCCGAAAATCTGATTCATGATGCGGCAGATCTGTACACGCTGACCGTGGAACAACTGGCCGCCCTTCCCCGGCTTGGAGATAAATCTGCAGAAAACCTCATTGCCGCCATTGATGCCTCGCGGAGGGCAGGCGCGGCACGACTGCTATTTGCTCTGGGCATCCGCCACGTTGGCGAGATAGCCGCCGCCTCCATCGTCAATCATGCAGGCAGTATCGAGGCACTGTTTGACACCACGGAAGAATCCCTCTGCGAAATCGACGATATCGGCGGCGTAATTGCCGCATCCGTAGTATCGTTCTTCGCTCTGCCGGAAACCCGGGATCTGATAAACCGCCTGATTGAAGCCGGTGTGGAGACGGCTGTTTCCGCACCTGCAGAATCTGCTGCGCCGATTTTTGAGGGCGTGACCTTCGTTCTCACCGGCACGCTGCCCACGCTCACACGGGATGAAGCCGAAGCTATGATCCGCACAAGAGGCGGCAAGGCCACAGGCTCCGTTTCCAAAAAGACTACCGTGGTGCTCGCCGGGGAAAACGCCGGATCCAAGCTGACCCGCGCCGGGGAACTGGGCATTCCCGTGATTGATGAATCGTCGTTTCTACGTATGATCGAAACAGGGGAGGTTATTCTGCCGTGACGGTATGCTGGATTCTTCTTTCGGCTTTTTGTCTGCTTCTTTTGACCGTTTGTATCATTACCGTTTGTCTGTACCGCATCGGTCTTTGCCGCCGCCCCTTTCCGCATTCCCGCGTACAGGCAGACGTATGGGCGTCGCCGCCGACGCCGCGCCGGCACGAGGACGGCTCTCCCTACGATCCGTACGGCTGGGGGGAACGGATCCGTGCCGCCGATCTTTCCCTGTATGAATTGGCGCAAACAGCCCCCCGTTATACCATTCGCTCCGATGACGGACTTACACTGGCCGCCCGCTATTTCGCCCCCGAAAACGGTGTCCCCCGCGGCATTGTACTGATGGTACACGGATACCGATCCAATCCCATCAACGATTTCTCCTGTGCCGTGCAGGATATGCGCCGTATGGGGATGGGATGCTTTCTCATTGAGCACCGGGCGCATCTGACCAGCGAAGGCGATACGATCACGTTCGGCATAAAGGAACGGTACGATATCCTTGCCTGGGCGCGTTTTCTGGATACCCACTTCCCCGGCGTTCCGGTAATCTTCGACGGTATCTCC
>JAZQDY010000176.1:0-11521 GCA_045547015.1 Eubacteriales bacterium
CCGACTTCCCGTCTCGGCGTCATTCCATGGGATATACTCTGAATCGGCTCCGCTTTTTCCCGGGGAATCACCGGCGCATCATCCAGACCGTTGGCATACCGCCAAAGCTGTTCGCCGTTCTTTCCCATCCAGGCACGGAGATACCGTGGCGGTGTGATCGCCAGCTGCCCTACGGTGCGCACGCACCGTTTTTCCAGTGCCCGTGATGCCGCCGCCCCCACGCCAAGAAGCGCCTGCACAGGCAGCGGCCACACGATCTTTTTAAAATTCTCCTTGAAAATCGGCGTTACCGCATCCGGCTTTTTCAGATCGCTCCCCAGTTTGGCGAAAATCTTATTGAAGGAAACGCCTACGGAAATGGTAAGTCCGGTCTCCTTTTTTACCGTTTCCCGTATACGGTTGGCAATGGTAAGTCCATCTCCGAAAAGGAGCGTACTTCCGGTCACGTCCAGCCAGCTTTCGTCACAGCCGAACGGCTCGATCATATCGGTAAACCGACCATATATCTCATTCACCGTTCGGGAATACTGCTCGTATTCCCCGTACTGGGGCGGTGCAATCACCACATCCGGGCATTTCCGCCGTACCGCTGCTACTGTATCTCCGGTGCGCACCCCCGCCGCCTTTGCCAATTCGTTTTTCGCAAGGCAGATTCCGTGCCTCTCTTCCACCGATCCGCAGATCGCCACGGGAACGCCCTTCAGTTCCGGGCGGCAAACACACTCTACTGAGGCAAAAAAATTATTCAGATCACAGTGTAAAATAATTCTCTCCATCACACACACCACACAAACAAATGTTCTTTTTACAGTATACAGAACAAACGTTCTTTTGTCAAGGGGGTTCTGTATAGATCTCTGTCGGAAAATTTCGGAATCTGTTTTTTATTTTAAAAAATTTGAAATTCCCCCTTGACAAGCGGAATAGGATGTGATATAATGTTTGAGCATTCAGGGAATGCACCCTATATGCGGGCATGGCGGAATTGGCAGACGCGCTAGATTCAGGTTCTAGTCGAAGCAATTCGGTGGAGGTTCAAGTCCTCTTGCCCGCACCAACGAAAGGAAACACCGCGTGTGTTTTCTTTTTTTTACACTGACGTAAAGTGTCGAAGTTCCTTTTAGCGATAATTCGCTGTCGGTTCACCCATCCCAGCCAGGCTCTCAAAAACAGTACAATCCGCTGAAATATACCGATGGAGGTTTAAAATGAAAATTGTAAACTAACTCATGGCAAAACAAGCCGACAACTACAGCGCTCCCGGCGTAACCATCGCGTTCCTTGGCGACAGCGTAACCCAGGGCTGTTTTGCACTCTACAAAAACGAGAACGGCAATCTGCAGACTATATTTGATAAAAACAATGCATACCACGCCCATCTGGAAAAGATTCTCGCAATACTCTACCCTACCGTCCCCGTAAACATCATCAACGCCGGTATTTCGGGCGACGTCGTTCCGCACGCCTTGACACGTCTGCAAAGAGGAAGGCGTCACGATCTGCGACTGTTATGCAAAATGGAAGCAGCTCTGTGCTTGCGGCGTCGACACTACCGAACTGCTCAGCAACAAGATCAACCATCCGACAAGAGAGCTGAACTGGCTTTTTGCCGTATCTTTTACGGAGACGATGTTTTCCTGACATCGTATCAGCCCCTGCCTTTGTGCCAAAAGGCAGGGGCTTCTTTTCTTTAATGAATGCACGTATACGCATTGACAACCCCAAACCGCAATGCTATAATAAACCCAACATAAGAAAGTGCATGCGCAAGAAGGAGACGCCTATGATGAATGACAGACTTTCCCTGAACGGAACGTGGCAGATTGACTATCTGTCCCCTTCCCCGTATACGGAAACAGCCGAACCCTCCCTCCCCACCGGACGGCAGGCGGATTCCATTACCCCCTGTCCCGTACCCGGATACTGGGAGGATCTGCTGGACATCTTCCGCACCACTACGCTTCATACGAAACTCTCCTGGAATCCCCTGTATACATATCGCCGGTATCCGGAGGCAGGATACGTACCGGATATGGCACTGCCCAATCCCGTGGGATGTTTCGTTTACAAACGGACGTTTACCGTCTCATCGGAATTCTGCGGCACAGAGACTTTTCTTTCCGTGGGCGGCGCACAGAACACCGTCTCCGCATGGATCAACGGACAGTATCTGGGACGGCACGAGGGGTATTCCGCACCGTTTGGTTTTTCCGTACCCGCGGGAGTGCTCATTCCCGGGGAAAACCGGATTACTCTTGCCGTTTCCAACACCCGTCTTGCCGGATACAAAGGACGACCGGTCTCCGGACTTACCTCCCGGGCGGCCAACGAATGCACCGGCGGTATTTACGGGGATGTGGAACTGCATCTTTATAAAGATGGAGTCCGGGATCTGTTTGTAACCGTGGCAGGGGACTGCTCTGTTTTTACCGTGCACTGGGAAGGCGGAGAATCCGCCGCAAAAACGCTCTCCATCCTGGACGGGGGAAAGACGATCTGCACCGTAAATATTGCCGCAGGAGAAAGTAACCGCACGCTCTCCGCCGAGAAATACATACGCTGGACACCCGCGACTCCCCATTTATACACGGCGGTACTCACCACCGAAAACCAGCAAATCGAACGCCGTTTCGGTATCCGCCGACTCACTTCCCACGGCACGAAGCTGCATCTGAACGGCGAACCTTACTATTTCCGGGGCACCTGTGAGCACTGTTATCAGCCGCTGACCGTTCATCCGACACGGGACAAAGCCTATTACCGGGCGATCCTGCATACGCTGAAATCCCTGGGATTCAACTCCATCCGGTTCCACACTTGGGTGCCTATGGAGGAATACATGGAAGCTGCCGACGAAATGGGCATGCTTATCGAAGTGGAAACGCCCAACAACACCTCGTTTGCCGAGTGGGAAGAAATCGTGCGATTCTGCCGCCGGCACACCTCGGTGGCCATGTATTCCAGCGGCAACGAATTACAGATCGACAACGATTACGAAGAGCATCTCCGAGCCTGCGCCGATCTTGTGCACCGGGAAACCGATTCCCTCTTCTCCCCCATGTCCGCCATGCGGGGTATTGAATACGTGCTGACCGCCGCCGACGAAGTCTCGGACACGCCCTTCAGCCACAATCCCAAACGCCTTGCCGCCGTGGGAGCCTATTCGGATGTCTACAACAGCTATTCTCTGGGACTTACCAGTTACCGTTCCGATGCAGGTACAGCAAAGCGGCTGGACTATAATAACGCCATTTACAAAAAGCCCCTTCTCTCTCACGAGATATGCATTCACGGCACGTACTGCGATCTTTCTCTCATGAACCGATACCAGGGCACGCGTATCGGAGACACGGCATTTATGTCCTCCGTGGAAGAACATCTGGCCGACCGTGGGCTTCTTGACCGCGCCAACCTGTATTACCGCAATTCCTGCGTATGGCAGGCAATTCTCCGCAAGGACTGCTTTGAAACGGTGCGCCGCTGTGAAACCTTCGCCGGCTACGATTTTCTCGGTGACATCGACACTCACTGGCACACCTTCGGCTACTGCGTGGGCATGATGAATGAATTTTACGAACTGAAGCCGGGCGAAACGGTGCAGAACGTGCGCCGCTACAACAGCGATACCGTTCTTCTGGCAGACCTGCCCGCGTGCCGGAATCTCACCATGGGCGATCGCGTACACATCCCGATTCTCGCCTCCCATTACGGAAAGGCCATCGAAAAATCCCTTCTGCAGATCTGCATACGGCTGGGCGAGACGGTCATTTTCCGAAAAGAAATCCGCACCGGCACGATCCCTGCCGGCGAGATCACAAAGCTGTATGAGTGCGTGTTCACTGTGCCCCGGTTGGCAAAACCGGCAATGCTGCAGCTTTCCGTCACCCTTTCCGGCGGCGACACGGATGCAGAAAACCGGTGGGAATTGTACGCGTTCCCGAAATGCAATCCAAAAATTCCCTCTGCCAAGGTTCTCCGGGCACACAATCTGACCGTTACGGAGGACATCAGCGGCACACAGCTTTGGAATGCTCTGTCCGCCGGTAAAAACGTGCTTCTCCTGGGCCCCGGTCCCTTCGCTTCTCAGGAAGTTTCCTTCCAGCTTTCCGTGGCGGGCCGTACAAACGGTCATCTGGCGACGGTTATAAGCGATCACCCTCTGACAGAGGATTTTCCCCATGAGGGCGTATGCGGCTGGCAGTTCCGTCATATGCTGAACGGCAGCCGTTCCGCCGTTCTGGATCTTACGGAAATGCCCCACGATCCGATTATCGATATTGCTTCCTCCTACAAAAACGCACACAGGGAAGCCATGCTGTTTGAATACCGGGTGGGAAAAGGAAAACTCCTCGCCTGCACGCTGCATCTTTCCGATGAGGATCCGGGCGCACAGTATCTGAAATCCCGTCTTTTCACCTACGCCATGAGCGATCGCTTCCAGCCGAAGGACACGCTGTCCTATCCCATGCTGGCGAAGCTCTGCACCGCCGCCCCGATTCTGTCGGCCGCCAATACAAATGAAGCACTCAATCTGAATGACGTTACCATGTAACAAAAATCCCCGGACTGCAGTCCAATGTCATTAACCGACAAGAACGGATATCCCCCGCCAATCTCGTTTGAGAATGGCGGGGGTGTCTTTTTGTTTCTGCCAAAATGCTTATTTCTTATTCTTGTCCATCATTATTTTTGCACGCTCAATGTATTCCTTGAATCTTTCTTCATCCCTTACCGGGTTGAACCATTCCCAGCCGCGCGGCGCGGTCATGCCGTAGTGCATGAGACTGCAGTCCCCCTCAAAGAGATGGTCATACGAAATCGCCTCTTTCGTTCCGTCAGGGAGAGTAATGACGGACTTGCCCTTGATAATCTTGATACCACCGTAGATTAGCGGATCGCCGACCTCCATTTCCGTACCATCGGGGATACTGTCCCACTTCGGATAGGCTTCAAATGCTTTTTCCAGCCATTCGTAGCCTTCCTCCTTCTTGCCGCATCCGAACAATGCGCAAGCAGTGCGGAAGCTTGTGCTTGCATAGTGTCCGAGCCATGCTTCCGGAACAGCACCGTCACCGAGTCCCTCCATGATATGCAGACGGTACTTGTTCCACGCTACCGCTTTTTCCTGCGCCGCCCGATATCGGGACGGACGACCGAAGAAATGGCAAAGAAGGTGGAAGTTATTCACATCGTGGCGCAGGCGGCTTTCGTCCCGCTTGCCAGCCTCCCAAAGCTGATCTTCGATGACTTCTGCCTGAATCATACTGTACTGCGTCATCGGCGGCGGAAGTTCGCGGATACCGGTTGCATCCTTGAAAATCAC
Source organism: Eubacteriales bacterium (assembly GCA_045547015.1). Classification (GTDB taxonomy): domain Bacteria; phylum Bacillota; class Clostridia; order Oscillospirales; family CAG-272; genus SIG701. The sequence goes on from JAZQDY010000176.1 coordinate 5,324, forward strand.
GATATGTCCCGCATCGTCCTGCACATAGGTATACTCCACCGCACCCACAAAGCCGTCCGTCAGACCAATCGCGTCATATCGGCGAACCAATCCGTCCGCCATGGGCATATATCCCTCGCCCGTGCCTTCGTAGACAGTCAACTCATATACAGCGACTTTTATGCCGCCGCAGTATTCGTTTTCCGTGCGGACGATACCGATGCCCTCAGCAAAATAATACACCTTTCTGCCGCCACGGTATGCCAGACCGTCCTTCATGCCGTCAATGTCCATCGACAACCTCAGACAGTTTTCAAACGTTCCGGCTTTCGTAGTGATTGTTCCGCCATCATCGCAGGTGATTCGTGTTCGAACCGCGCCACCATAGCGGTCATACTCCACAATCGGCGACGCACCGATACACCATTCATCCGACCAGATGCAGTTTGCCGCATCCTGCAGAATACCGTAAATGTCGTTGTAGAGCAGCGGCGTATCCGCTTCTCCCATACCACCCGTGTTTTTCAATTCGAACGACCAGCGGGAACTGTGTGTGTAATTCAGCCTGTTGTTTTTCGGATAGACAACATTTTTGGAGAAGAAATTCCAGTGCCCTGTATAACCGCTTTCGGGTGTTGCTCCGCCGATGATCCGACGGGCAACGGAAGCTGCGGCTTTTGAATGCGCCTTTTCCATGGGAGTTTGTGCCAACGCTTCCACCTTTTCCAGTGGAACGGTGATATCGCCAAGTTTCCCCTTGTCGTTTTCGTAGATCCAGTATTCATTGCGAATCGCTTGAATCATATCAAGCCAGCTGTCCTCATCATACCGGAATCGCTCAGCAAAATCTCTTGATGCAAGTATCACCGTCTCATCATCCGCATGGGTAACGGTAATCACAAGCTCGGAGATCAGGGTATCGTGGTTGTAGGTATCCGCGTATTCCCATGTGTTGCCAGCTGACAGCGGAAGCAGTCCTTTTCCGCTGACGATTTTGTAGGACTTCAAAAGCCGAACATCCGTCAGATCATCCACTGTACGCTCGTATTTGACAATGCCCACACCGGATTTGTACCAGACCTTGTTGACACAGTAACCGCTGTACTTGGCAAACAGGCTGGTAATCCAGAGCTGACAGTCATCAAATACGCCGCAGGGAGTCTCCACTGTCTCACGGTCAGCGGCAAAGGTCAGCGTTGTGCTGTCAGTGCCTGTCTTGGATTCGCCCACCGCCATCGTTTCATCGAAGAGCCAGCCGTCACAGCGGGAAATGTTATGGAAAAGATTGGGCAGCTCTCTGTCAAGCGAGTTCATCCAGCCCTCGCCGTACTGCTCCTGCTTCCAGTACCTGAGACTGCCGTTAATCCGGTGCAGTTCGTCAGCGGAAGCGTTGTTCAGATACCGCTCTTTGTTCTTGTCTTTGTATCCGGAAGCCATTTTGTCCTGCACTTCTCTGGCATACAGTACAAGCGCGTAGTATCTGTCCGCCGGTGTGAGAAGCGACTGCACCTTGTCAAACGCCGCATAGCCGTTCTCCGGCTTTCCGTCACTAAAATACTGATGCCCCAGCCAGAACCATTCTCTTGCCAGCGTGTGAATAAGCCCCGCTTCTTCCAGCATGGGAATCTGCTTGTCGCGGATGAATTCAATCTTCGCACTGCCCCAAACCTTGCTGTCCTCGCGGGTCACGATAAATTCCATCACATCGTCGTTCTTTCCCTTAATTGCCGCCTCGCGGATTCTTGCAAACAAGGCATCATTTTTATCGCCGGGCAGCCACCACCAGCCGCGCATGAGTACATCTGCCAGCGCGTGATATTTGCTGTCCGATTCCGGAAGCTCTTCCACATCCCGCAGTACATCCTTGTATACGACCTCAAAGCCGCTTTTGTCGTTCTTAAGCTGCCACAGCTTGAGTTCTTCCACTTTTTTCATGACTCTCTGTACCAGCGTATCGTAGTATGTTTCGTTCATTGCACAAAGCTCCTTTCTGATTCGCTTTCTGCCGTCATGGAGCTGCCGCTTGACAGTTCCCTCGGAAATTCGCATTCTGTCTGCAATTTCCGCAATGGAAAGTCCGTCGAAGTAGTGCATACGGATGATGCGACCCACCTTTTCGGGCAGCTTACCGAGACTTTTATGCAGTTCTTCTTTTTCCTCGGACAATGCATAGAGCTCGGCAGGATTCGTGCGGGGATCTTCGGTTATCTCGGTGTTTTCCACCAGATCGAAGTCGATGAACCCGCGATATCGCGTGACCATGTTCAGTGCACAGTTTTTCGCAATTCTGCACACCCATGCGCAGAATTTGTCCGGCTGTTTGAGAGTATTCAGCTTCATCCACGCCGTAACAAAAGCATCCTGTGCCGCATCCTCTGCCATAAAGCGGCTGTGCGTGATCTGCACCGCCGATGCGATAACTGCGTTCTGATAACGGATCACCAGCTTTTCAAAGGCTGACTGATCTCCCGCGAGCGTCAGCATGACGAGCGTTTCATCGGTATAATTTTGATTCTGCAATATGCATCCTCCTTTCGCGGTCGTATGAAAATTTTCATCCTTCGTAAGCGCTTGTCTTATAGACACAAATCAGAAAAAAAGGTTGTGTGGATTTTGGAAAAAGTTGAAAATATTATTTTGGAGCTGTATATCAATAGTTCCTTGATAGCAACATTTTCTGAATTTTGGTTAACGGAATTGTGAATCCGCGGCATGGCAAAAGCCGCAAATCGCGTGATTTGCGGCTTTTGGTAATGACATTGGACTGCAGTCCGGGGACTTTTTGTATTGAGCCAGATTATTTGCTCTTGGCTTCCGACTTGTTGGTAACCATTTTAATCACGAACAAAACAGCAACCGTAAGCACGATACCCAGAGGCAGGCAGATGTAAACGTTCTGCACAATACCGGAGATCACGAACATTACGAACGAGATAGCGGCTACCGTAACAGCGTACGGAATCTGGGTAGATACGTGGTTCAGGTGGTTGCACTGACCGCCCGCCGAGGACATGATGGTCGTATCGGAAATGGGGGAGCAGTGGTCACCGCAAACGGCACCGGCAAGGCATGCGGACATACCGATGATAAGCAGTTCGGAGCCTGCAGGGAAGATGGCGGTAACAATCGGAATAAGAATACCGAACGTACCCCAGGAGGTACCGGTTGCAAATGCAAGAACGCACGCTACAACAAAAATGATTGCAGGGAGGAAATAGCCGAGAGCCTCTGCCTGGCCTGCCATCAGCGCACCTACGTAATACTTAGCGCCGAGAACGCCGGTCATGTTCTTCAGTGCCGTAGCGAAGGTCAGAATCAAGATGGCGGGTACCATGGCGATAAAGCCCTGGGGAACGCATTCCATAGATTCCTTCAGAGAGATGACACCGCGCGCCAGCATGTAGATGATAATCAGCACGAGAGCGATCAGACAGCCCCACGGCAGACCCACGGTAGCGTCCGTGTTAGCAAATGCATCCACGAAGTTCGCGCCGTCCAGAATGCCGCCTACGTATACGAGGCCGAGCACGCAGAACACGATGAGGAATACGATCGGTACGACAAGATCGATCACGCGGCCCTTGGAAGAGGGAACGACTTCCACGGATTCGTTCTTATCGCCGCTGGTGTACAGATCGCCGTTTTCGATGGCGTTGCGCTCATGAAGTCTCATAGGACCGAAATCAAACTTCATAAGAGAAATAGCAATAATAAATACCAGAGTCAGAATGGAGTAGAAGTTATAGGGGATAGCACTGATGAACAGCTTCAGGCCCTGTCCTTCCTCGGCGTAGCTTGCTACGGCAGCCGCCCAGCTGGAGATCGGTGCGATCATGCAGATCGGTGCAGCCGTGGCGTCGATGAGGTAGGAAAGCTTTGCACGGGAGATCCGTTTGCTGTCCGTTACGGGACGCATAACGGAACCCACCGTCAGACAGTTGAAGTAGTCGTCCACGAAGATAAGTACGCCCAGAACGAACGTAGCCAGCATAGCACCCACGCGGGACTTGATATGGGTCTTTGCCCAGTTGCCGAACGCGGCAGAGCCGCCGGCCTTGTTGATAAGTGCAACGATGATGCCCAGTTCCACCAGGAAGATGAAAATACCTGCCGTGCCGGATACCGCATCGATCAGACCGGTACCTATGATACCGTCGAACGTTCCGGTGAAGGAAAAGTCCGAAGACAAAAGCGCACCGGAAAGAATACCGATAAACAGCGAGCTGTATACCTCTTTGGTAATAAGGGCAAGTCCGATCGCAATGATCGGAGGCAGAAGCGCCCACAGCGTACCGCGAACCAGGCCTTCGCCGCCGCAGGTTTCGCAGTCCAGCGTCATGCCGTCGCAATCCGGGCAATTCACCGTGCCGTTTGCCGCACCGGTAAAGGCAGCGTACAGAAGCAGGGCAAGAATCACCACAATCGCCGCGGCAAGTGTGATTTTCTTAGATTTTGTCATAAGATCCTCCCAAATAATTTCGTTCGCGCCGCTGAGGGCAGGTGCGTAACGTTGTGTTAATAATAACACATTTTTACCAATTATTCAAGAGATTCTTGCCAAACCGTTAATTCTCGTCACAATACACAAAAATATATAAACAGGCTCTGCATTTCGCTCCTGTTTTTTGTCGAAAATTATCAAAACAAATTCCCCGCAATTCTTGCTTTTTGCACGGATATGCTGTATCTATCTCATAATTATTCATTCCGGTATAGACTTCCCCCTATTGCCGTGCTATAATGTAGGAAGAACAATCCACTTCCCAAACAGGTGAGAAAGGACGTACTCCCATGCGATTTTATGAAGATCTGACACACATTCAAAAAAACCGCCTGCCCCAGCGAGCCTACTACATTCCGGAAAACGAAGGAGCCTATACCCTTCTGAACGGGGATTGGAGTTTCAAATATTACGATGCCGATTTCAAAGAAGAATCGGTTATCGATCAATGGGACACGATTCCCGTACCCTCCTGCTGGCAGATGCACGGCTACGATAAACCCTGTTACACCAACGTAAACTACCCCTATCCTGTAGATCCGCCCCACGTCCCCACGGAAAATCCGCTGGGCATCTATATGCGTACATTCCCGGTGACGGATACCGCACGCCGGCACTACGTGGTATTCGAGGGTGTTTCCTCCAATTTGGAGCTGTTTGTAAACGATACGTACATCGGGTACAGCCAGGGCAGCCATCTGCAGGCGGAATTTGATATTTCCCATGCGGTTCGCACCGGGGAAAACAAGATCCTGGTAAAGGTGCGCAAATGGTGTTCAGGCAGTTATCTGGAAGACCAGGATTTCTTCCGCCTCAGCGGTATTTTCCGGGACGTATATCTTCTCTCCCGTCCCACGGGACACGTCCGCGATATAAAAATCACAACGGAGGGGAACACGGTTTCCGTTTTGTTCGACGGACAGGCAAAAGTCCGCCTGTACGACGGCGATACGGAAATCGGCAGCACAGACAGCACCGGCGAAGCCCTCTTTACCGTAGAGAATCCCGTTCTTTGGAATGCGGAAAAGCCGTATCTCTACACGGCGGAGCTGGAATACAAGGGCGAAGTCATCCGCCGACCCGTTGGATTTGTGTCCTATTCCGTAAATGCGGACAGCGCCTTCTGCGTAAACGGCGCACCTGTGAAGCTGAAAGGCGTGAATCATCACGATACACACCCGACCACCGGTTGGTATATGAGCGACGACGATCTTCTTCAGGATCTTCTTCAAATGAAAAAGCTGAACATCAACACCATCCGCACCTCCCACTATCCGCCCACGCCCCGTTTCCTTGATATGTGCGACCGGCTCGGCTTTTACGTAATGCTGGAAACAGATCTGGAGACACACGGCATCGTAGCCAGAACGCCTCCCCACAAAGGATACGATATGGTGGAGCATCCCGACATGTGGATGGGCAATCTGCCGCAGTGGGAAGAATCGTACGTGGAAAGAATGGTGCGCGCCTATCACCGGGACAAAAACCACCCCTGTATTTTCAGTTGGTCCACCGGCAACGAAAGCGGTCACTGTGCCCATCACGAAACCATGATCCGCTTCCTCCGTATGACAGATCCGAAACGGCTGATCCACTGCGAGGACGCCTCCCGGGCAAGCGAAACGCATCCTCAATTCGATGACGGGCGAACGGATATGTACTCCCGCATGTACATATCCCCCGAAAAGCTGGAGGCATACGCCAACGATCCGGCAAAG
>JAZQDY010000177.1:0-5636 GCA_045547015.1 Eubacteriales bacterium
TGGGTCACAGCATTATACCGAAGAAGGCAGACAAAAAAATGAATTCCGTACGGAAATCCTGGAAGGCTATGATCTGAAAGTCATGCGGTTTACAAACCAACAAATCAACACGAACTTTCGGGGTGTCTGCGAGTATATCGATATCACCGTTAAAGCCTCCCTCCGAGAGGGAGGGGGACCGCGTTAGCGGTGGAGGGAGCCTGCGTGACTTTAGGTTTGTGCTAACTTTATTGTAGCGCACTCTCCCTCAGTCACCTTCGGTGACAGCTCCCTCCCGGAGGGAGCCTCAGGATGCGTGCAACCTTAGGGGGATGGGCTTTGCCCTATGCCTTTGTAATACAAAGTCGAAACTGGCGAGAAAGGAGAAAAAATGGATTGTAAAAAATATATTGAGTTTTTAAATGCTGTTGAGAAATTGAAATGTAATACTCGTCATTCATGGACATCAAGTGGCAGACAGGAGTCTGTTGCCGAGCATTCATGGAGACTGGCCGTAATGGCTATGCTGTGTGCCGATGAATATCCGAATGTGGATATAAATAAAGTCATAAAGATGTGCTTGATCCATGATTTTGGAGAAGCCATTACGGGAGATATTCCTGCATTTTTGAAGAGCCAAAAGGATGAAGTAGAGGAAGAATCAGCGATTGAAAAATTGATCTCCTTATTGCCGTATAATACAAGAGATGAAATAAAGCTTCTTTTTTCTGAAATGAAAGAAATGCGCTCTAATGAAGCAAAACTGTATAAATCCCTTGATAATATTGAAGCGCTGATTTCTCATAACGAGGCGGATATTTCAACTTGGCTTCCGAGAGAGTATGAGGAAAATCTTACATACGGTCAAAAGAATTCAGAGTGGTCCGATTGGACAAGAGAATTACGAGAGGTTATAAAACAAGATAGCATTGAAAAGATTCGCAGAGAAGGAAAATAAAACAACCCCGACAGACATTGAAAATCTGCCGGGGATTACTATTTGTTTTTTGCGTATCAATTTTTTATCCGTAGGGGAGACCTGCGGTCTCCCGCGGGCGAACACAGTTCGCCCCTACCGTGGTGTTAGGTGATTTCTCCGTTAAGAGCATCACCCATTGTCTCGGTTCGCTTTTTATATGTGTGCGAAAGCAGAAGGGAATTAGAGATTCATCTTCTTCAGAAGCAGGTTTGCGCAGTCGATCTGGTTGGGAATGTTGCCATTCTCGTCACGGACGCGCCAGATATCCGGCGTGATCTCATCAGCAATGTACATCTTGCCCGTTTCGTCGTAGCCGATCTCAATCTTGAAGTCGATGAGGGTCAGACCCATAGGTGCCAGTTCTTTCTTCAGGACTTCGCCTACGCGAACGAGGATGTCCAGCGCCTCATTGTACTGTCCTTCCTTCAGAAGACCTTTCATGAGGCAGAGACGCTCACTGATAAGGGGATCACCCTGGGCGTCATCTTTCAGCGTAACCTCTGCGTACGGCGGATCAAAAGCGATACCCTCCGGCAGGGTGAAGCGGCGGCACATACTGCCGGCGGTGAAGTAGCGGAGAACAAACTCCAGCTTCGGAACGGTAAGCTTGCGTACCTGCATCAATCCCTTATCAATGTCCGCATTCAGATAGTGGGTAGGGATGTTGTTCTTCTCCATAAGCTCAAAGAAATACTTGGAGATGGCAAGACCGATCTTGCCCTTGCCGGCAACGCTGCCGCCCACTGTGTTGGAGCCGGGATCAAAATTGCCGTTTTCGCCGGTCATATCGTCTTTGAACAGAAGATGGACGATGCCGTTTTCTTCATCCAAAAGAACGTTTTTCGTTTTACCAGTGTAAAGAGTCTTCATTTTCGTATCCTGCTTTCGTATGATTTTGGTTTGCGTTTTCCACCATGTATTATACCACATTTTGGCGAAAATTGCAATAGGGAAATTTGCCATTTTTTGGCTTATTCTTGGCGTCGGCTTAGAACAAACCGCTGATTACACCGTCGTCGGATACATCAATCCGCTCAGCGGCAGGCACTTTGGGCAGACCGGGCATGGTCATAATGTCACCGGTGAGGATAACGAGGAAGCCGGCACCGGCGGAAACCTTTACGTTCTTTACCGTTACGGTGAAATCTTCGGGAGCACCCAGCTTTGCCGGATCGTCGGAGAAGCTGTACTGGGTTTTGGCGACGCAGATAGGCAGTTTGTCAAAGCCCAATGCTGTAAGTTGTGCGATTTGTTTCTGTGCTGCCGGCAGAATGGAGACGCCTGCGCCGCGGTATACGCGCTTCACCAGCGTTTCAATCTTCTCGGCAATGGGAAGATCCAGATCGTAGCTGAAGCGGAAATCTGCGGGCTGTTCGCACAGACGGACGACTTCCTCCGCCAGTGCAACGCCGCCTGCGCCGCCTTTTGCCCACACGTCGGAAAGAACCACGTTTACGCCCAGTTCCTTGCATTTCTCAATCACCAGTGCTACTTCCGCATCCGTATCGGTGGGGAAGCGATTTACGGCGACCACTGCGGGCAGACCGTAGACGTCGCGGATGTTGGATACGTGGCGGAGCAGGTTCGGAAGTCCCTTGCCCAGCGCGTCAAGATTCTCCGCGCCAAGTTCCGTTTTAGCTACGCCGCCGTGCATCTTCAGCGCGCGTACGGTAGCCACCACGACTACAGCCGAAGGAGTAAGTCCAGCATAGCGGCACTTGATATCCAGGAATTTCTCCGCGCCCAGATCCGCACCGAATCCGGCCTCGGTGACGGCGTAATCCCCCAGCTTCATGGCCATCTTTGTAGCGATAACGGAGTTACATCCGTGTGCGATGTTGGCGAAAGGACCGCCGTGTACGAAAGCGGGCGTGCCTTCCAGGGTCTGTACCAGATTGGGCTTCAGCGCATCCTTCAGAAGCGCCGCCATAGCGCCGTGCGCCTTCAGATCGCCGGCTGTAACCGGTTTTTCATCGTAGGTATAGCCGACGATAATGCGGGAGAGCCGCTCTTTCAGATCGTGGAGAGAATTGGCAAGGCAGAGCACAGCCATGATCTCGGATGCTACGGTGATGTCGTAGCTGTCTTCACGGGGCGTGCCGTTTACACGTCCGCCCAGACCGTCTACAACGAAGCGGAGCTGGCGGTCGTTCATGTCTACACAGCGGTGCCAGGTGATGCGGCGCGGGTCGATGTTCAGTGTGTTGCCCTGGTAGATGTGGTTATCCAGCATAGCGGCCAGCAGGTTGTTTGCCGCACCGATGGCGTGGAAGTCGCCGGTGAAATGCAGGTTGATATCCTCCATAGGAACGACCTGGGCATATCCGCCGCCGGCGGCACCACCCTTAACGCCGAACACCGGACCCAGGGAAGGCTCACGGAGGGCCACCATTACGTTTTTGCCGATCTTGGAAAGACCGTCGGCAAGACCGATGGTGGTAGTGGTTTTGCCTTCACCGGCAGGAGTGGGCGTGATAGCGGTTACGAGAATCAGCTTTCCTTCGGGACGGGCTGCGTCGTTCAGAAGGGAAAGATCGATTTTTGCCTTATATTTGCCGTAATGCTCTACGTATTTTTCATCAACGCCTGCCTTAGCGGCGATCTCGGAGATGGGACGCATCTCGATGGACTGCGCAATTTCAATGTCGGAAAGGTATGCCATAGTAAACCTCCTGTAATTTCAGCAATTTTTATTGAACATGCGGTTTTCCACCGCACCGGTTTCCAGATTAACAAAGCGAACGTACAGAGAAATCTTATTCTGCTCGTTCAGATTGTTCCAAATGGTATCAGCGAAGGTGTCAATATCAGAGGGGATGGCTACGCGTTCCGGCTCGCCGGTGAACGTGGGGATCGGATTGCCGTCGCAGTTGTAGGTGTGTATGAAGTGGCCGGTGCCGGCAATGGGCGCGTAGGAGAAAGCGTAGCGGTTGCAGGCAGTGCCTTCTGCATCGGCACTCTTCAGAATGCTCATTTTATAGGTGAAGGTGGATTTCTGGAAGGTGAGCATACCACTGATACGGGGGGTGAAGTTGGGAGCGTCCGGCTCGAATGCGCGGGTTTCCAGTGCAGCTTCGAAGGATTTACCGGCCTTCAGACCTTCGTAAACGGTGTCCGTCTGATCTCCGTTGGTAACGATCAGATGGTTTTCGTACACGCGGATCGGGGAGTAGATGATAAGGGAGGGATCCTGCACCTTGGAGGCGTCAAAGGGGTGGATAATTACCTCGTCGCCATTTTCAATGAAAACGCGGTTGCGGCTGTTTTCGCTGCGTCCCATGATGAAGTAAGCGATGGCGGCAGACTTACCGTCCTCGGTTTTGCCGATGACGATACCGCGGCCGGGATAGGTGTTCTTTGCCAGAATGTCTGCGAGATTTTCGTTCTTGTAGATGCTCATTATAATAACCTCCGAAATGGGATGATTTTCATTATTTACCGTTTGCGAGACGGGCAATCAGGGGCATCAGCCATCCGCCGATGGCGTTTCCGATGACAACGAGAAGGATAAAACCGAACATCTGTGCAGAGTATTCGCCGGCACAGAAGAAGTAGAACATATCGGCGATGGAGTGCTCGAATCCGGAAAGGATGAACACGGGAACGCAGAAGAAAATGCCTGCCATAGAGGATTTATCCTTATAAATCTGCACGGCGGTATACATAAGGATACCACAGAAGATGCCGGCAACAATAGCGTAGATCGGTGACTGCGACAGCTTCGGCGCCACCAGTGCCTGTGCCGGTTCGATAACAGAGGGACGGCAGATGCGTACGCCGGTGGCGGCGAGCCAGCATCCAACGCCGTTGCCTGCGAGTCCGGCGATCACGGAAAGAATATCGGTCGTGGTATGAGAATTGACCAGATAGCCAACCTTGCCGGTGAACAGATACAGACCAAGGGTGCAGATGGAGAGGAGGGCAACAGAGAACAGAACGGAGCCGATGATGCGATTTTCCAGGGATAGGAGCACCGTTCCGCCGATTCCGATGAAAATACCGGCGGCAATCGCCATAAGAAATGCGCTGAGTACGGGTGAGATTCGCTTTTTGGCTTGTTGCTCAGCGGCAGCAGGGAAGTCCGGAGAGCGCATGGGTTCTTGTACTGCTTGTTTCATGGGGATCTCCTTTCTGAGATGGGAAATAACAATAAAGGGCAATCCGGCATGTATGCAGGATTGCCCAGGCGGTCGGCATAATACGGGCTGAACTGCACGTGGTTTTTCCACTTATCCGCCAGCAGTAACAGCTTCTTTGCTTTTGTTCGTATTTAGTATACCATGAATAAAGGGGGATTGTCAAGAAAGAAAAACAAAATCGACGAAAAACTTTATGGGGATTTACACATCCAGTTTCATATCGCCGTCTTTTACCCAACCGATTTTTCTGAGAACGAGATTGATCGCCCAGGAAAGCACTGCCGGGAGAACGATACAGATGAGGAGAAGACCCGCCCAATCCATGAGCGTAACGGATGGCTTCATGCCGGCGGCAATATCGTTCATCCAGCCGGTGTAAACGCCGATGGGACCAACCAGACCACAGGTGCCCATACCGCTGGAGATAGCGTCACCGTTCATCTGAAAATGGAACACACAACTGGCGAGGGGACCTGTAATGGCAGAAGCAAGCGTAGGCGCGATCCAAATCCGGGGATTGCGGATAATGTTGGGAATCT
>JAZQDY010000178.1:0-2023 GCA_045547015.1 Eubacteriales bacterium
ATATTTGCCCTCCGCAAAGATCACCGTCACGAACGTGGTAAGGCTATTCTCAAAGGGCTGATCGAAAGAATGAAGCACCTGTTTGCGTACCGGCTTATGGAGCCGTTTTTCCGCCGTGGTCTTCTCCTCGTCGATGAGGTAGTTGTCAAAGAAGCATTCCCGTCTGCTGCCAATGTTTATCATATGAATTTTCCCTTTCCTTTGGTTTTTTTCATTATAGCACACAGATTCCCCGTCCGCAATAGGAACCGGTGACAAAAAAGGCACTAAATGGGACAAAAAAATCTGCCGTGCGTTCGGCACGGCAGATTTTGTCTGAGTTCTTTTACTCCACCATCACCCCGGCGGCCCCCCACACGTGTCCGCCGCTTATGAGATGGGATTTTACGCACCGGGCGAGGGAGGATTCCTCCGAAAGCGTGTGGAGGGGCGGAATCTCCCGAAGATCGTAGACGTACTCAAACACGTCCATGCCCGTGCTTATCACGGGGACGCGGCAGAACCGATCGGAAAAGCGGGTGAGGTTGGTTTCTTTACCGAGGATCGACCGAAGTGCCGGCTCCAGAAGCCAGCTGTGGCAGTACAGCACCGGGAACTCCCCGAAGCATCGGTTTATGATCTCTTTGCCTCTTTTGAGATCGGCACTGCATATCTCCGGCGTCAAAGCACCCCCGGAGGGAATGTGCACGCTTACCGCCGGCGTGCCCCTTGTGACCGTTTTCATCCACTGTTCTTTGGGGAGACGGATCCTCCGGTTCGTCACCCTGCCGTTCCCCACAGAAAGGCCTTCGTAATACGATTCGGTTTCTGCATATACCGCCGAAAACGCACCGTCTGCGTCCTCGCATCCCACGGAGCCGAGAATCTGTCCGCATTTGTGAAACGTGCCCTCACGGGGCAGAGCGGTCATTTCCCCCGTTTTGCTTTGGAAGAAATCAAAGGCACCGTCGTACACGGTCATTTCCAGATTGAACCGGCCCACCCGTATGATCCGGCAGGTGAGAAATCGTGTCATCCATTTCACGTACGGGGCGATGCCGCACCGCTTATAGAGGGCGATGTGATCCCCGGTCTGATTCTGCAGCATTTCCGCCGTATCGGCGATCACGTCCTCCGGCACGCCCCGCGCCCGGAGAGAGGCTTTCATATCCGGGATGCGTTCCAGGATGGAGAACAGGGGCAGCGTATCGTACAGCTCGTCCTTTCTCTCCTTGCGGGGATGGGATACGGGGGCGATACAGTCCTTGTCCCCGGTACGCAGCACCTCCGCGAGAAACCAGCAGTACAGCAGATTGTCCGGATCCTCCGTTGCACGCTGACGGATACGGCAGAGATCCTTCGTGAGCCAGGAAAAGATGCCGGCATCTTCAAAGCGGAGGATACCGTCTCCCCGGGCGGCCATGGCCGCCTTGGCTTTCCGAAAGCAGTCGGCGTACGCTGAAGGATCGGCGGGGGCAAGCCCCATTTTCTGAAAAAAGGTTTCCATGGTCAGTCCTTTTCGTATTTACAGTCCGATGTCACGGAGGAACCGCTTCATCTCTTTGGCTTTTGCTTTATCCGTCCGGCGGTTGGCGGCGATCTCCGCCTTTGCCATACCGGCCACCTCCGGCCGCAGAAGCATGCCCCAACGGCGTACCTGCATCACCGGGGTGAGGATGGGATACTTTTCAAGAATGGGATAATACCGCTTCAGTTTACCGTAGGGGACAAACACCCGGGAGAAGAAGTACCCGGCTTTACCGCCCTTTTTCTCCTGGGAAAGGGCCACCCGGTTCTCCGCCGTGCCAAAGGCACCGCCGTGCAGAAGAAAGCGTTCAAGAAACAGGAAAAACTCATCCGGCTCTCTGCCGCCGAACCAGATCTCACTCATCGTCCGGGCCGTATCCGCAAATTGCAGAAGACCGCCCCGGGCCAGAAGCTCGTCCCGTCCGGCGAGATCTACGCCTTCCATACGGTCAAGGATAAAAAGATCCAAAAACGGTCGGATACCGCATCCACCGTTTTCAAAATGCTTTGCCATATG
>JAZQDY010000179.1:0-3267 GCA_045547015.1 Eubacteriales bacterium
ACCCGTTACCGTGGCGCAGGCTCGCGAGGCCATTGCGGGTGCCCCCGGCTGCCTGCTGGTGGACGATCTGGCTGCCAAGCGCTACCCCATGCCTTTGGAGACTTCCGATCAGGACATCGTCTTCGTAGGCCGCATCCGTCCCGACCTGACGGACGATAACGGCATCTGCCTGTGGTGCTGCGGCGACCAGGTCCGCAAGGGCGCTGCCACCAACGCCATCCAGATCGCAGAACTTCTGGTCAAGTAAAGAATCTGCACGGTGCTATAGGGACGTACTCTTAAGGATAGTTTTTCCTTCCGCCAGAAAAAACATAAGGAGGGTGCCGCGTTAAGCGGTCACCCACCATAAATTTTTCTCCGAAAGGAGATATCTTTGTAAATTACGAAGTGATTTGGGGTGGATGTTTGATGTTTTTGGACGTTTTAATGTCCAAAATGGCGTTTTTCAGACCTCCAAATCATAGCTCTGCGATGAAAGCACCTGTGTTTTCATGGGGGTGATGCATTGAAAATGCACCACCCCGTTTTTAGTGCAACACTCTCTTCGGCTTTTCTTCCGGCTTATCGGCAGGCGTAGTTGTTTGTTTGTCCCTTTAGAATACCATCATTGCGTGAAAAGTTTAATGCAATGTTCCCTCCACAAAAACCACGGAAATCCATAGACAAGCGTTCGAAAAATGCATATAGTGAAGGTGCACTTGAGTGCCTGCGTTTTCTCAAAAATCACAAAAAGCCAGACCTTACAATAACTTTTTTGCAAAATGCGGCAGATGGAGTATTATTATGAAAATTCAAAATTTCGACGGAAAACCTGCTATTCTGGATGATGACAACCAAATTATCATCTATGGAATCACCTGTGGTGTGCGGTATCCGGGTAAGGCTTATAACAAATTGGAAAATATGGCTGAGGGTCCGTGGAATTTGACCGAAGACGGAGAGTCATGGACCGCATCAACGGAAGGCGCTTCCATCCGTTTCTCCAAAGAGGGGGACGGAATGGCGTTTGTTACTGATTTTACCAATTTGAAAGAGGATCTTCCTGCGGCAGACGACTTTATCGTGATGCGGGGGTATTTTTCCGAACGCATCAAAAAGCTCTTTGGCAGCGGTGTGCTTGACAGAAACGGGATCAGAACCAATGAAATGCAGTCCGCGGTTGAGTCCCTCCTTCTTCTGCCCGGTCAGGGAATGGAATGTGCGGATTTCGCGGCGTGCGTGGACGAGCGACAGCGGAATTTTATTGCAGGCTTTCTGACCTATTGTGAGTTTTTCGGCGCTGTCCATGTCATGGAGGACGGAACCATTGAGGTTCGTCAGTTTACGGAAAAGCATCCGCTGGGATTGGGACAATCCCTGCACAGCGATACGGTTTATCTGACACAATGCGAAAATATTGTTACAGAACTCCCGAAATACTGCGATCTTTGTGTCAAGTATATGTGCCCGACGGGACTCAGACGCAAATTTGATGTGCCCTCCGGCTATTGCACATGGTATTACTACCTCGCTGATATTTCGGAGGATACCATTTCCCGTTCCGTTGAGGATCTGGTTTCCGTCCGTAATGCGCTGCCCGTGCAGTATATGCAGATCGATGACGGATGGGAGATCAGCTACGGGGACTGGAATGCCAATGAAAAATTCCCCCACGGCATGAAAGCATGTGCGGATCAGATTAAAGAAGCAGGGTATCTGCCGGGACTTTGGTTTGCTCCCTTTTTTGCGGGGGATGATGAAGTGCGTCAGTCGCATCCGGAGTATTTCGCCAAAACGTGGACAAACGGCGATTTGACTTCGTGCTTTGACTATTCGGTGCCGGAAGCCTGTGCCTATGCCGCCGAAACTTACCGCCGTGCCGCATACGATTGGGGATTCAAATACTTGAAGCTGGATATCATTACCCCTGCCCTTGGTGCATACCAATACAAGGATCCGAATTTTAATTCGGCGAAGAATTACCGTAAGTGTCTGGAAATAATCAACGAATCCGTTCCGGAAGATACGTTTCTTCTCGGCTGTACGGCGCCCTTCGGAGGAGCCATCGGTCTGGTGGACGGTATGCGTGTCAGCTGCGATATTTTCGAACGCTGGGATTCGGTCTGCAGGGTTTTCAATTCCGTATTGAAACGGTATTATTATCATAAGCGTTTCTTTATTAATGACGCAGATTGTCTGATCATTCGCAAAACGGAAAACGAAGACGAAGAATGCCGTCGCCTGTGTATCCGCACGGATGAGGAAATCAAGACCTACCTCTCTGTCACGGCTGCCTCCGGCGGAACACTGATGTTCTCCGATAAGCTGCGCCTTCTCAGTAAAGAGCAGATTCGGATGCTTTCCTATCTGTACCCTCTGAATACAGAGGCGGCACTTCCTTTGGATTTGCTGGATTCACGGATTCCCGGTGTACTGGATTGCGGTATACGTGCGAAAATTCACACCTACGTTCTGGTTAACTGGGACAACGTTCCGAAAACCATGCGCGTGAACACGGGACGGGCTCGAATTTTTGAATTCTGGAGCGGAACAAATAAAGGCGTGGTTGATGAAGCATACGAAAGCACCCTTCCGGCGCACGGTTGTGAAGTGATTTTTGCCGTATCGACGGATGAACCGGTTGTTGCGGGTACAGACAGTGAGCTGATCCCTGTAATCCGTCAGACATTGGCAAACGGAATTCTGTCTTTTGATTTCAACAAGAAAGACGAAACCTATTATATTGCTGCAGATGAAGTAAGCGGAAACGCTTGTATTACCAAACGGGCAGACGGATTGTTTGCAGTGAAGCAAAGCGGCGACTCGCTTCATGTGGATTTGAACGTGGGCGTCAAATAAAAACGTCTGCATCAAGATATAGCCAAAAAGGGGAGTGTTAGTGCAACACCCCCTTTTCTTTGTGTTCATCTATGTCTTATCATTTTTCCTGACAAGCACTGCATTTGTAGACACAAACGCGAAACACGGCATACCTCTTTCGAGATATACCGTTTTTTGAAAACTTCCCTTTAGGGTACAACTCTATCGCACCGGGCGTTTTTGCGCAAAAAACCGCCGCCCGAATGGGCGGCGGCTGTTGTGTAATCAAAAATTACAGCAGGGTGGAGAAGTGCTTGATGGTGCGGACCATCTGAGAAACGTAGGAGTTCTCGTTGTCGTACCAGGAAACGACCTGAACCTGGGTCATGCCGCCGGGCAGCTTGTTGACCATGGTCTGGGTGGCGTCGAACAGGGAGCCGTAGGTCATGCCGACGATGTCGGAGGAGA
>JAZQDY010000180.1:0-9579 GCA_045547015.1 Eubacteriales bacterium
TACAAATATCCGAAACTGATCGGCGGCTGTATCTGGGAGTGGGCAGACCATACGGTTCTTGTGGACGGCGTACCCAGATACGGCGGTGATTTCGGCGAATGGACGCACGACGCAAACTTCTGCGTAGACGGTCTCGTATTCCACGACCGCACGTTCAAAGCCGGTTCCCTCCACGCCAAAGCTGCATACCAATACGCCCGTTTCGAGATGGACGGGGAAAACATCGCCGTGACCAATCTGTACGATTTCACCAATCTGAACGAATACACCTTCCGCTGCGACTGCGAGGTGGACGGAAAGATAATAAAATCGGAAGAACTGCATCTCACCGCCGCGCCGAAAGAAACTGTGCTCGTTCCCTGCCCGCTTCCGGAATCGTGTACGCTGGGGGCGCATATCAACTGCTATCTGTACGATAAAACCGGCTATGAAGCGGCCTCTGCCCAGCTGTGCGCAAACGCCGTCTGTACGCCGAAGCAGCGCTGTACCGTTCCCGCCGTAATTGCAGAAACGGAACACGATTTTGTAATCAACGCCCAAAACGTCTGCTTCACGCTCTCCAGGCACTACGGAGAAATCACAAGCATCGTAAAAGACGGAAAAGAACAACTGACCGATCGGGTAAAGCTCACCGTCATGCGTGCCCCCATTGACAACGAGCGAAAAATCGTACAAAACTGGTATAAGGCGAAACACCCCTGGGCAGAAGGATTTGACCGTGTGTTCAGCAAATGCTATACCTGCCGCGCAGAGGGCAATACGATCACTGTGGAGGGTGCCCTCGCCGCCGTCAGCCGGATACCGTTTTTCCGATATACAACCAAATACACCTTCTACGCGGACGGCAAAGTCGAAATTTCTCTGACCGGCACCGTACGGGAGGACTGCATCTGGATGCCGCGTCTGGGATTTGAATTCCGCACGCCGTATGAAAACGACAGCTTCACGTACTACGGCATGGGTCCCTTGGAAAACTACTGCGACATGAACGCCCATGCTAAGGTTGGTCTGTACGAAAGCACAGCCGACGGAGAGTTCGTAAACTATCCCGTTCCTCAGGAACACGGCAATCACATCTGCGTAAAACGTCTCACCGTGCAGAACGGACTTTCGTTCTCTTCCGATACGGGATTTGAGTGCAATGTGTCTCATTATTCCGCCGCAGGGCTGATGAAGGCCATGCACACGGATGAGCTTCGCAAAGAGGACGCCACCATCATCCGGATCGATTACAAAAATGCAGGCGTGGGTTCTGCCTCCTGCGGTCCGGAGCTTTCGGAAAAATACCGTCTCGCCGAAAAGAAAATCGAAAACTTCACGTTTTGTGTTTTCGGATAACAAAAAATCTGCCGCCCCTGCGGGCGGCATATTTTTTTACTTATTCCGCATCCGTTTCTTCGTCTGCAGGTACGTCCTCTTTGTCGGAGACTTTCTTTCCGAGAAGGGAGGGCAGCTGCATGCCGGACATAGCAAATACTTCGTCCAGCGGCGGCACGGATTTCATCATGCCGGAGATAAAGTTGGCGGTAGAGGTTTTTCCGTCGCCGTTCTGACCGCCGTCCCAAACGGTAACCTTGTCGATCTTGATATTCTTCACGGCGTCTACCTGTACGCGCATCAGCTCCTCCAGCTTATCGGCAATGAGCAGCTTCAGTGCCGCATCTGCGTCGCCGCCGGCGGATTTCACGATCTCCGCAAAACCGGCTGCCTGTTTTTTCAGGATCTCTTCCACACCGCGAGCTTCTGCCGCCATCTTGGCGTAGATAGCATCGGCTTCACCCTGCGCTTTGCGGCGCATCTGCTCTGCCTCGGCTTCGGCCTCCAGCTCCATCTGCTTCTTTCTGGCCTCGGCACGGACGATGATATCTGCTTCCAGCGTGGCCTGCTCTTTGGCGCGTCTCGCTTCTTCGGCTGCCTGTTCTGCCGCATAGGATTCCTCCAGGGCTTTTGCCGCCTGGATCTTTTCGGCCGTGGTAGCAATCTTCAGCGCTTCTGCCTCTTTTTCCTTCAGAGCAGCTTCGGACATGGCAATCTTCATCCGGGCTTCGTTTTCGCCCTGGATTGCCACGGAATCTGCCTCGGACACCTTGATGCGCTGATCCATTTTCGCGTTTGCTTCACCGATAGAACCGTCGCGGTCCTGCTCAGCCACGCTCTTTTTCGCATCGTTGATTGCCTTGGCGGCCGCTTCCTTACCAAGGGCGGCGATATAGCCGGACTCGTCGCTGATATCGGTAACGTTTACGTTGATAAGACGCAGACCGATTTTCTTCAGCTCCGTTTCCACGTTGCTGCTTACAGCGGCAAGGAACTTGTCACGGTCCGTGTTGATCTCCTCGATATCCATGGTAGCGATAATCAGACGAAGCTGACCGAAGATGATATCCTTGGAAAGCTCCTGAATCTCAGAAAGCTGCAGTCCCAGAAGACGTTCTGCGGCGTTCTGCATAACGCCCGGCTCCGTGGAAATACCGACGGTAAAGCGGGAAGGAACGTCAATACGGATATACTGTCTGGACAGTGCGTTTTTCAGATCCACCTGAATGGAGATAGGCGTCAGATCCAGATAAGCGTACGACTGGAACACGGGAATCACGAATTCCGCACCGCCGTGGATACACTTGGCACTGCGGTTCGTACCGTCTTTATTTTTGCCAATGGAACCGTAGACTACCATAATCTTATCGGACGGACACTTTTTGTACCGGGAACATATCCATGCAAGGAAGGATATAAGAACGAGAACCAGCGCGCTGATCAGAATAACGTACTCATATTTCATAGTTTTGCCTCCGTAGCCATAGTATGATTTTTTACTTTCTTTCTACCACAAGATCCGTCTGACCGCTGACGCCCACCACCACCACTTCACTGCCGGTGGGGATTGCTTCAGCCTGATCGGTAATGGCATTTCGCTCCACATAGGAGCCCTGCAGCATAATGTGCACCTTTCCCTCACCGGAACGGGCGGGAGGGACAGTCAAATGTACTTTCCCGTGCAAGCCTACCGCGTTACGGTTATCAATATTCCCGTCACTGCGCAGTTTCATTACTGCCCGGAGCAGATACGCGATTCCTACCATCACGGCAAAGCCGCAAAGGATGGAAACCGGAATCGTAGCGTAAAGGGATACACCGGCCGAGCACATGGCAACGCCTACCCAGCCGAACACCACGAAAAACGCGATAATGCCACGCAGCGTGAAGATCCGCAGTCCGTCCAGATCACCTATATCGTGCATATCAGATACGCTGTCCGTACCGTAGATACCGTCACCGCTTTCGGCAAGATCGGAAATCGCCCCGTCAGCCCCCAGATCGTCCACACCGTCGCCGGATTCACCGATGCCGACAAAAATAAGCACCGTTTGAATCACCAGCACCAATGTGGCAGGAATAGCGATACAGTAAAACGTCTGTGCCGCCGCTCCTAACATATTCCACCATTCTTGAAACATTCCTTTCATCCTCCTTTCTGAAAAGATCGGAACACAACCGCAGCAGAAAATTCACTCGCTCTCGTCTTGCGGTGTAATAATTATACCACGCGGTCACGTGATTGTCAATACCATTCTGAAATTTTTTAGTAATTTTTCAATCGTCTATAAAAAGTATAACATGAATGCACCGGAAACGCAATATTTTTATTCAAAATTCGCCAAAACTTATATTCAGCCAAAACCAACTTAAGATGCTTTCATCGCTGAAAAAACATATTGACATTTCGAAAAAAAGGCTCTATAATCATATATACCGATTCTGTTTGTCCTATTCATTTATCAGACCGTCAATCCTTCTGCACGAAAAGGAGATTTCGTCATGCGTTTTGGAACGTCCAAAGATATCATCACTCCCCGCACCCCTACGAAGCTTGCCTGCACAGGACGCTTCGATCAGAATTTCATCGGTATTCACGACGACGTGTACGTACGCTGTCTGGTACTGGATGACGGTAAGAACAAAGCCGTGCTTCTGTCCTTTGATCTTCTGTTCCACGACCGTACGCTGAATGCGGAAATCGCCGCCTACGCCTCTGCCCGTTACGAAGTGGATCCGGCGGCAGTAGTGCTGTCATGCACCCACGCCCACACAGCCCCTGCCGTGAAAGGATATAATCCGGAGCACCATGACGATGCCTATGAAGCACTGCTTTTGGAACGTGCAAAAGCGGCCATAGACCGTGCCATGTGCTCTCTGCGAGAAGGCACGCTGGAACACGGCACGTTCGAGGCGGATTTTAACGTAAGCCGCCGGGGACAGCGGAACGGCCGATTTGTAAACGCGCCCAATCCGGATCCCGCCTATCCCCGCAACAGAAAATGCTTCGTGTTGTGTGCCCGGGACATGGACGGAAAGCCCGGTGCCATCCTCACCAACTACGCCTGCCATCCTGTAAACTATCCCACGCCGGATCACGTCAGCGGTGAATTTCCCGCCCGGCTCTGTCAGCTGCTGGATGCCAGATATTACGGCTGCACCTCCCTGTTCTTCCAATCCTCCGGCGGTGACGTACGCCCTCGCCCCACCGTGAACAAAGAAGCGGACGAAACCAACAGATGGCCCTGGAAAAATCTCTCGTTTGCCGAGGTGGATGCGTTCGCCAAGGAAATCGCAGATGCCGTTTCCACCTTTGCAGAAAGCGATCGATGCCGGATAACGGATCTGTCCATTGCCGCCGATGCGTTTACCGTGGATCTTCCTATGAACGGAAAGAGCCTGCAGGATTTTGAGCAAATGAAACAGCAGCGCCTCCACACAGCAGATAATCCCGAAAAGGTACACGCGCTGTACATTGCGGACGGCGGCTATGCCTATCTTCCCGATTCTCTGCCCCTGTACTGCCAGACGGTCCGGCTGACCGATTCGCTTTATATTGCCGCCATAGGCGGTGAACCCTGCTTTGGCGTTCAGTGCGCCATTCAGAAAGCGTTCGGTGAAAAGGATCTGCTTTTCATCGGATATACGGATGCCTGCGCGTATATTGTAGACGATCGGATCCTCTCAGAGGGCGGCTACGAAGCAGAATGTCATTTGGAATACGGACTGAAAGGTCCGTTCAAGCCGGGATTGGATGCCCGGTACACCGAGAGTTTTGAAAAATCCCTTTCCAGACTGTAAAAAAAAGCAAACTTTCCGCATTCGTCTAAATTAAATCACTTTTAGACAAAAGCAAAACCAGCCGTATCCGGCTGGTTTTTTCGTTATTTAACCTTATATACCCGTTCGTACAGAAGATTTCTGATCGTCTCGAACTCGTCCAAATCCACGGCATGCCCGTGCGTCATCACCTGCAGCGGAACGGGATTGCGCCCTGCTGACATAGCAGGCTGAATGTAAGGATATGCATTCAGAAAAAATCCGTTTCGCCTGTAAAAACCAATCCGGCGCACGGCCATTTCCGTCTGGGGCGGCTCTACCTCCAGGCATACTGTTTTATCGCTCATTCGAATCAGTTCCTGAAGCAGTCCGGCACCTATGCCTCCGTTCCGAAAAGCGGGATTCACAGCCAGATGTTCAATGAACAAAAGGGACGTAAGATCCCACACCGCCGTAAACGCAATCAGGGTATCCCCTTTTTTTATTCCGTACAGTTTATACGCCGGCTCCGAAAGCAGAGTTTTCTGCTCTTCGTACGTTCTGTACTCATCTTCGGGAAAAGCGATTTCAAGAAGGCGGAACACCTCTTCAAAATCCGACTCACTCAATCTTTGCATACGTTCACTCCTTTGTATCTTCTGCCCTATTATATCACAAAACAGATCCGCATGCAATTATTCCCACTCGATCGTTACAGAGTGAACGTCGGAAAAAGTCGGTCGGCGAAGCCGATGCAAAACGGTAAGGTCCCGTTTTGCGAGACTTTTTCGCGGAGTGGGATAGATGACGTACAATTACAGATGCAGTTTATTCCCTCTCGTTTTCCAAAGGACTGAACCGTTTGCGGAATCGATTGGGAGACACACCGTACTGCTTTTTGAACTGGGTATAAAACCAGCCTACATTCTGGTAGCCGAGTTCAAAGCAGATATCCAGGATCGGCACCTTGCTGGAGATCAGCATATTGGCGGCGTAATTGATCCGCAAAGAGTTAATATACTCCGTTACGGAAGTGTTCATATACTTTTTCACTGATCTTGCCAAATGCTCTCGCGTACGCCCGGACAATGTCACCATACGGTCATTTCCCAAACGGAAATTTTCCGGTTTACGCATTTGACCGCAGAGATCCGAAAGCCACACCGGCATATCCTTCACGTCATCGGTGTTCTCGAAAAAATACCGCTGAAACACCTCGGCCAAGAGGGCACGTGCGTAAATTTTCAGTTGTTTTCTGTCCTGCCAGTGAAAGGTATAGCATTTTTCGAAATGCCGCACCACCCATTCTCTGTCTGCGCGGGATAAAAGTTTCATAGGAGGAAACGGTTGCGACAGCAGCTGTTTGGAAGGAAAATCCTCGCTCATGTACTCAAACAGCAGCCGAATCACCCGGGCGCTGACTGCAAAATTGATCAGTTTTGCCTGCTGGCCCTCGATGCACTCATAAGTGTGCACGTCCGACGGGCGTATAAACACCAGATTTCCCGCCGTAAGACGCTGTCTTGTGCTGCCCACCCGATGGATGATATCTCCTTCCACCACAATAAACAACTCGTAATACTCGTGGCCGTGCAGATATTTGCTTTCCTGTTCGCTGTCAATATAGTGACAGAAGCATTCCGACTCCGGATTTACAAATTTCTCCTCTTTCAGTATTGCGTACTGCAATCCGTATACCTCCCGTTCTTCCCGTTACGGAAAAATCACCCGGAGCGTGACGATTTCAAAATTGGATACCGGCAAAGATACCGTATTGTCCTCCGGGAGCAGTTCCGTTTCCGCGTTCTCCAGCATATCGCAGAGGAATACTGCTTTTACCGCCGTACCAAAGCTCAGTTTCGCCTTGGTTTTTCGATCAAAATATTCATACAAACGAACGATCACACCGTTTTTGTCCTCGGCTTCCTTCACCGTGTCAATCATGATATTCTCATTCTCACACTGCACAAAGGAATACGTCTCGGGCAAATCACCCGCTTGCCGGGCAACCGGCAACGCAAACATCGGCTGATTGAAACTCTGTGCCATCTTTGCCGTGCCGGCGGTCTTGAAACTGCCGGCGTGCGGATACAAAGCGTACCGGAATGTATGCACCTCTTTGTCTGCCTGCGGATTGGGAGAAGTGGCACATTTCAAAAGCGTGAGCTTCAGCGTACTGCCTTCCGCGCTGTGTCCGTATTTGCAGTCGTTCAACAGGCTGACGCCGTAGTCATCCTCTGAAATATCTGCCCATTTATGGGCACACACTTCAAATTTTGCCGCATCCCAGGATGTGTTCGTGTGCGTCGGACGCTTCAGATTGCCGAACTGAATATCGTACGTGGCTTCATTGGCGTGTACGTCCACAGGGAAAGCAGCCTTCAGAAGCTGATGCTCTTCTTTCCAATCCACGTACGTATCAAAATCGATCCGGCGGATATCATCATACAGAAATATAGTCTGGACAAGGCGGGAACGAAGATATTCTCTCGTAATCCGTATGCCCCTGCGTGCCCCCTCATCCACATACTCCGTGCTTGTAACCCCGTCGAGCACCCACATTTTTTCCTTATAGTAATTGGTAATCTCCCAGGCATCGCAGGTTTTCGGATAATCCTCAAAGACCTGCAGTTCATTGAGCCGCTCGCCGGGTTTTACAACCTCACGGTCGTTCTCTTTATCATACAGTGAAACAATCGTAAAACTGTCGTCGAACAGAACGGTGAAGAAATCGTTCTCCATCCTTTTTTCTCCCAGGATTACACGATGCGGCGCCGCCTCCGGCTGAATCACTTTGTAACCGCAGGCAGGGATATCCGCAGCATACACCTTTGCACCGTCCACGTCCACCACGTCACTGCACACAAATCCGCCCGGATTGTATACGAAGATACCGCCGTCCGTTTTCACCTGGGACGAAACGGAACGGATCTTCTCCGTCACCATCTTTTGCCCCCGATCGAAAATTTCGGCAAAATCCCGATCCGTGCGTTCATACACAGCTGCAATGGAAGAACCGGGAAGCACGTCATGGAACTGGTGGAGCAGCATAGTCTTCCACGCTTTGCGAAGTGTTTCGCCGTCGTAGCTTCCGCCGGTAAGACAGGCATCCGTCACGGAAAGCTTCTCGAGAGTCTGCAGCATCAACTCGCCCTTGCGGTTGCATTTTTTGATCTTGGCAATGGAGGTATAGGTGCCTCTGTGCAGTTCCAGATACAACTCTCCCACCCATTTGGGAACGCGGTGCAAACGCTCTGCGTTTCGCTGAAAATTCTCGTACACCCGCGAAAGTGTTTCCCCGGCAAAGCGAATCTCCGTTTTCGGTATTCCGGGAATACCGTAGGCAAGGCGGCGCTGATGCTCCAGCATATCCGCAGTAGGACCGCCGCCGCCGTCACCGTAACCGAAGGAAAGAATTACCTCATTATTGAATTCCTTTTGCTGATACCGTTTCCACGTATTCAGCACGTAATCAGGATTGAGCATGGAATTATACGTGGTCAGCGTATCCTTGTATTTTTCGTCGCCCTCCCGTTTTGCCCATTCAAAATCCTCCAGGCTCTGGGCGGTGAGGAAATATGTAAATATCCGGCTTCCGTCTATGCCCTCCCACATAAAACTGTCGTAGGGCATTTTATTGAATTCGTTCCAGCTGATTTTGGATGTCACGAAATAATCAATACCGCATTTTTTCATAATCTGCGGCATGGCGGCACTGTATCCGAACACGTCCGGCAGCCACACGCAGCGGTTCTCCGTACCGAATTCTTCTTTCATAAACCGCTTGCCGAAAAGGATCTGCCGCACAAGACTCTCTCCGCCGGTCAGATTGTTGTCCGCCTCTACCCACATGGCGCCTTCCGTCTCCCAGCGACCCTCTTTCACCCGCGCCTTGATCTCCTCGTACACATCCGGTGCGTACTCTTTTACGTATTCGTACAACTGCGGCTGGGAGGACATGAATTTATATTCGGGGTATTCCCGCATCAGCGACAGCACCGTGGCAAAGCTCCTCTGTGCTTTCTGCGCCGTCTGCTCCAGCACCCACAGCCACGCCACGTCAATATGCGTATGGCCGATACAGGAAACGACCGCATCGGATTTTCCGCAGATCCCGTTATAAAAGTGGGTATACAGCCAGTCTCTCGTACGATCTATACTTTCATAGAACGCAGGGCTGAAAGGCACACGCATATCCAGCAGCTGCAGGGCTTCGTTCAGCGTATTCAGAATCAGGTTCCGATTGCCCTCATCCTCCCAGATAGCCAGTGCCGCTTCATAGGGCACGACCAGATCGTAATAGAGATCCCGGATCTTGGTATCCAAAAGCGTAAGGCAGGCGGAAAAAGCAAATTTCCTGTCCGTACTGCCCGTGTACAGATGGATATACATTTCGTATTCCGTATCAAAATCCAAAAGCAGCGATGGATGCTGTGCATCCAGGGACTGGGCCATTTTTCCATTGAGGTACACGATGCACTGGGGCATACAGTCGCATCCCAC
>JAZQDY010000181.1:0-5394 GCA_045547015.1 Eubacteriales bacterium
CTATCTGATGGCATCTTTTGATACGCCCCAGGCAGGGGACGCGGCCCTGGTGGATCACGGCGTGCCGCACGCGGTGCGATCCACGCTGCAGTATTCCGTATGGGCGGATCTGGATCCGGAGGATGCTCTGGTGAACGGACGTCCTGCGGATCTCCGTGCCAACCGGATTCTTGCCGTGGACGAATCGGTGGAGACGGCGATTGATGAGGCGATCTCCGCGTACGTTTCCCAAACGGAGATTATCCGGGGACTTGTGGAAGCCAGAAAAGAGAGAAAAACTGCCGACGGCCGCTTTGTAGAAGTGTATATTGCCTTTGACTGCCGTCCGAAAATCTGCTTTAAGCCCTATACGGATTGGGTGGAGAAATTCAACTGAATCCTTTGAAAATCTGCCGTGCGAAAGTGCGGCAGATTTTTTAGTAAAACTCTATTGACAAGGAAAAAAACAGAGAGTATAATGCAGATAACGATTATTTGATTTCAGGAGAGTATTCTTATGCTTTGGACGGAAATTTTATCCGGTAAATTTGAAGAGGCCGTGGAACAGTCGAAAGGCGTCTGTGCGCTGGTGGTAGGATGCGTGGAGCATCACGGCAAGCACCTGCCCCTGGGACAGGACGTGATTCACGCCGCCGGCGTGGCAGAACGTGCCGCCGAAAAAGAGCCGTTTGTGCTTTTCCCCCATATGTATTTCGGGGAAAAACAGGGTGCCGGCGAATTCCCGGGCACCATCATTTTTTCGTCCAAGCTGATGTTTGACATTCTTGCTGAGTCCTGCTCGGAAATGGCACGGAACGGATTTAAGAAAATCGTTCTCATCAGCGGTCATGGCGGCAATACCAACATGCTGAACAATTTTGCACGCAGTGTTCTCCATGATAAAAACGATTACATGGTGTTTGTGTACAGCGCTTCCGGCACCTGGCCCACGATTCCCCGGATGCTGGAGATCATCGATTCCGGAAACCGGGACTACTTCCCGGAACTGACGGATGAGGATATTGCGTATCTTCGGTACTACGCAGAGCATAACACCACAGGCGGTCACGGCTGTCTCAGAGAGACGGGCATTACGTTGGGTGTTCGTCCGGATCTGGTGGATCTGTCCCGTGTGAACATGGTGGACGGACGCTCCACCCACTATATGGATCATATTTCAAAGGCAGGATTTTATACCCCCTTCGGCTGGATGGCCAATTATCCCAACTCGCTTTCCTCCGACGTCCACGACGGCAACAACGAACGTATCGGCAGAAGCCTTTTGAAATATGCGGTGGATAAGATGGCGGCGGATTTCAAAGTACTGAAAGAGGATACCGCCGTGGAAGCCTACCACAAGCAGTGGCTGGCAAAACAGAAATAATCCCCAAAAAAGCGATCGAAAGATCGCTTTTTGTTTTCCCCTTTGGATATTTTGCCGAATTCGGTGAAATGGCATGAAAACAGATGGAAAAATGACTATAATATTACAAAAGGAATGCGGAGCGGAGACTGCCTTGCGGTGTCCCTCTGTAAGAAAGAGACGGTAAAAATAAAAATGAAAGTGGTACTTTCGAATCTGACGAAAAAATTTCCCAGTCGGAATAAAAAAACCGGCGGGGAAGTAATTGCGGTCAGTGATTTTTCTTTTGAGATTCCGGACGGAAAGCTGATCGGCCTTTTAGGTCCCTCCGGCTGCGGCAAGAGCACCACGCTCCATCTGCTCAGCGGTCTTCAGAAGCCCACCTCCGGCAAAATCTTCTTCGGCGACGACGACGTGACCGATCTGCCGGCGGAGCATCGCGGCGTGGGGCTGGTGTTCCAGAATTATGCTTTGTATCCGCATCTGACCGTTCTGCAGAATATTCTGTTTCCTCTGCAGAACCGGAAAGGGAAGGATCGCCTTTCCAAAGAAGAAATGCATGAGAAAGCCTGCGAGGCGGCAAGGCTTGTGCAGATTGAGCAGCTCATGGACCGCAAGCCCAGTGAACTGTCCGGCGGTCAGCAGCAGCGCGTGGCCATTGCCCGTGCCCTTGTGAAAAGGCCCCGGATTCTTCTTCTTGATGAGCCACTGTCCAATCTGGATGCCCGGCTTCGCCTGCAGACCCGGGAGGAAATCCGCCGTATTCAGCGGGAGACCGGAATCACCACCGTGTTCGTTACCCACGACCAGGAAGAGGCTATGAGCATTTCCGATCAGATCATTGTGATGAAAGAGGGCGTGGTGCAGCAGATAGGTGAGCCGCAATCTGTGTACGACGATCCGGTGAATCTGTTCGTGGCAAAGTTTTTGGGTACGCCGCCCATCAACGTGTTTGACGGCACGGTGCGCGGCGGTCAGGTATACATAGGTGATGAGGCGATCCTTACGGCAAAGGGAATCGGTGATCAGCCGGTGTCCGTAGCCATCCGCCCCGAAGGATTCGTTTTGGCGGAAAACGGTGCATTTGGCTGTGATCTCATCCGGGTTGAGGTTATGGGACGGGATATCAGCGTGGTGGGAACCCATCCGCTTTGTGAGAATGATTCTGTCCGCGCCATCATCCGGGCGGAGAATATGAAAGAAATCAGCGGCACGTCCGTGCGATTTGATCTTCTCCCTGGCAAGGTGTTTGTGTTCAATAAGGAAACCGGTGTGCGCCTGCGCCCGGATTCGGAATAAGGGGAAAGCAGATGGAAGAAAAAAACTACAAAGCCTGGCTCTATCTTCTGCCGGCGATCCTCTTTCTTGCGGCGTTTATGGTGTATCCGCTTATTGACGTGTTCATTTACTCTTTTGAAGAGGGATACAATTTTGCCTCCCAGACCTATCAAGGTGTGGGCACGTTCAACTATTCATACGTTTTGCGGGATCCCTATTTCCTGCAGGCGGTAAAGAATACGCTGATTCTGGTAATGATAACCGTGCCGCTGTCCACCGGCATTGCACTGCTGATTTCCGTAGGA
This sequence comes from Eubacteriales bacterium, assembly GCA_045547015.1. Lineage (GTDB taxonomy): Bacteria > Bacillota > Clostridia > Oscillospirales > CAG-272 > SIG701. The sequence continues at coordinate 2,926 of JAZQDY010000181.1, forward strand.
CTCAATTCCATCACCAGACTGCGGGAGCTGTTTCAGACGGTGTATTTTCTGCCGTACGTTACCAATACGCTGGCGGTAGGACTTGTGTTTATGATCCTGTTTCAGAAAACGCCCTATTCGGACGGCTTTGCCAATTTGGTAATACAGATGTTCGGCGGTGAAGCCGTGGATTTCATCGACGGACCGTACTGGGCAAAAATGTTCGTCCTTTGCTTTTACACGATATGGGTGGTTATGCCCTTTAAAATTCTGATTCTCACCAGTGCTCTGGCATCGGTGAACGGCGATTATTATAAGGCCGCCCAGGTGGACGGAACCTCCCGGCTCCGTACTTTCACAAGAATTACTTTGCCTATGATCTCCCCGTCCATTTTCTACCTGGTAATCACCGGTTTTATCGGCGCGTTCAAAGCATACAGCGACGCGGTGGCTCTGTTCGGCACGGATCTGAATGCGGCAGAGATGAATACCATCGTAGGCTACGTATACGATATGCTGTACGGCGACAGCGGGGGATACCCGTCTTACGCATCTGCTGCCGCTATTATCCTGTTCGCCATCGTGCTGACTATCACCTGCATCAATCTGCTGGTGAGCAAAAAGCACGTGCACTACTGAGGAGGCACCGATGGAAAAACATACGAATTTTGAAAAAATCGAACGGTCGTCCGCCGTCCGCAAAAAGGTGCTGACTTTTGTTACCTATTTCTTCCTCGGCGTATGGGGTATTACGGTGCTGTTTCCGTTTTACTGGATGCTTCTCACGTCCGTGAAAAGCTACGGCGCGTACAATGCGGAATATATCCCGAAGCTGTTTACGCTCAGCCCCACCTTTGAAAACTACGTGAGTGCGTTCACCTCCGTGCCGCTGGCTGATTATTTTCTTAATACGCTGATTTTCACCGTTATCACCACAGCGCTGATGCTGGTTGTTACGGTGCTGGCGGCGTTCGCCTTTGCACGGCTGCAGTTTCCGGGGAAGGATCTGCTGTTTACACTGTTTCTCTCCCTCATGATGATCCCCACGGAGCTTGTGGTGATTACCAACTACGTGACTGTTACCAATCTGGATCTCCGCAATTCCTTTGCCGGACTTATCCTGCCCTCGGTCACGTCGGTGTTTTATATTTATCTGCTGAAAGAGAATTTTGCACAGATTCCGGGTGAGTTGTACTATGCCGCGAAAGTGGACGGTACTTCTGATATGAAGTATCTGTGGAAGGTGATGATTCCTATCTGCAGACCTACGATCGTTACCGTTACCATTTTGAAGGTGATCGAGTGCTGGAATTCCTACGTGTGGCCGCGGCTCGTAACGGACGAAGAAGCCTATTTCCTCGTTTCCAACGGTATACAGACAATCCGGGAAAGCGGATTCGGCAGAGAGAACATTCCGGCCATGATGGCGGCGGTGGTTGCCATTTCCGTGCCGCTGATCGTCTTGTTTCTTATTTTTCGTAAAAAGATTATGGAGGGGGTATCCCGGGGAGGTACGAAGGGATGAGAAACCGCCGTTTTCTTGCTGTACTGCTGCTGTTGTCTGTAGTGCTTTCGTCTCTGCTGCTGACCGGATGTCACGGCTCACAGGGATATGCTTCTTTTGAAATACCGGAGTCTTTTGATGACACCCGCACCTATGAGATTTCGTTTTGGGCAAAAAACGATACCAATAAAACGCAGGTGGAAATCTACCGCAAAGCCATTGCGGATTTCATGGCGATTTATCCGAATATTTCGGTCAATCTGCGCCTGTATACGGATTACGGTCATATTTACAATGACGTGATTACCAATATTTCCACAGGGACTACACCGAACGTGTGCATCACCTATCCGGATCACATCGCCACGTATCTTACGGGTGCGGAAACGGTAGTGTCCCTGGACGGCTTGTTCGAGCATGAAAAATTCGGCCTCGGCGGCAGTGAGGTGCGCTTCGATTCTCCCCGCAAGGAGGAGATTGTGCCGAAATTTCTGGAAGAGGGCAGGCTGAACGGTGCCTATTACGCCATCCCCTATATGCGCTCCACCGAAGCCTGTTACGTAAACAAGACGTACGTGGAGGCGCTTGGCTTCACACTGCCGGAGGTTTTGAGTTGGGATTTTGTGTGGGAGGTGTCGGAAGCCGCCCTCAAAAAAGATGCCGAGGGCAATTTCCTTGTGAACGGACAGAAGGTGCTGTTTCCGTTTATATATAAATCCACGGATAATATGATGATCCAGATGCTCAGACAGAAGGGCGCCGCCTATTCCACGGCAGACGGTGAAATCGGACTATTCAACGAAACGACCGAAGAAATTCTGTATACCGTAGCGGATCATGTGGAAAGCGGCGCGTTCTGTACCTTCAAAGTCGTAGGCTATCCGGCGAACTTTCTGAATGCCGGTCAGTGCATTTTTGCCGTGGACTCTACAGCCGGCGCCACTTGGATGGGCGCAGAAGCACCGCTTGGGGCGGGGGGAGAAGAT
>JAZQDY010000182.1:0-7554 GCA_045547015.1 Eubacteriales bacterium
TTTTGATGTTCTGCGCGAACGTGAAGATTTTCAATGCCTTATTAACGAATAAATTTATGCCCCGCCTCGTGCGGGGCTTTGCTTTTGTGTCCACAAAAGCAGTGCTTGTCAGGAAAAGTAGACGGACTTTGGGGACGCACAAACTAAAGGCTCCCTTGTGTAAAGGGAGCTGTCACCGAAGGGGACTGAGGGATTGTTTTGTAATAAGATCTAACTCTTCACAATCCCTCCGTCTCGCTACGCGAGCCACCTCCCTTTACACAAGGGAGGCTCATTACCGCCCGACAGTACATCTAAAAGGTGTAACAACTATACCTTGCAGGCAAGGCGTGTGAAAAAGGACAGAGACGAAAAATCTCTGTCCTTTTTGCCGTAGGGACGAACTGTGTTCGTCCGCGGGCGTTCAGAGAACGCCCCTACGTGTTTGATTTTTTCGGCAGGTAAAACCTGCTTTATCGCAACCACCCATTGGGTGGCTTTTTGGCTATACGCGGCGATGCTGTTTTTTCAATTGGGTCGTTTCAGGATTTTATGGCTGTATGAGAAAAAGTCAAGGGACATATCAAAATACTTAGCAGCGAATGTACCGTCAATAAACTTTCCGTTTTCGTATTTGTTGCCCGAATCCCAGGTGGGATCCATAATAATCCATCTATCCTCGCTGGCAAGATAGGCTTCCACATGCGCATGGTTTGTTTTTTCTGTCATATAGTTGCTCTCGTCAAAATAACCGATGGTGCTCACACCGGCAGAAAAAGTACCCACCTCTATACACGGTATTCCCTGGGCCTGTATCAATGCGTGAAGAAGTCTGGCATATCCGGCGCATACACTTCTCTTGTGCTGATACACTTCGTCAGCGGAATAAAAAACTTCTTTGGACCGACCGTAATAATAGTCATAGTCATAATATATATTTTCTGCCACCCACTTATTCAAAAGATACAGCTTCTTATATTCGTTCGTTTCCTGGCCCACGATTGTATCAGACAGTTCTTTGAGCTGTTCGGAAATATTGGCGGACAGGCAATCCCGCGGATCCACCCAATGCTTCATTATTTCGATATTATGGTCAATCACCATGGAATGCACAAAGCGGTATCCTTCTCCATCCGGCACAATCGCTGCATCCTTCCAGCTGTAACTCCAAAACATACCGTCTCCATTTGCACGATAGGTATGCACTGTCACGAAGGTTTTTTCTGTAATATGGCGCAAAGACAAGGAAACGGAAAACCATTCCCCGCTTTTCATGTCAATAATTTTACTGTATTCGTTTTCTTTCTTGGCATCCCCGCAGCGGAACCACAAACGTTCCAGATCTTCAAACACGATCTTACCGGAAATCCGTACTGTATCCCCTGAAATTTCAAAATCCAAATAATTGTCGGGATTATTTGAGTTTCGGATATGATGGGGATCGCCATATGCGTCAGGACGATAATTGTACTTTTTTATCGTCTCCGTATAGGATTCCTCACAATATTTACAACTGTAGGTCAAAACACCTTCTGTTGTATACGTCGGTTCTGTGGAAACGCTTTTTTCCCAGGTGTGGATTTGCGTGGGAGGGATCGCCTCTTTCTTCCGTTTCCGGCACAGCGTACATGTATAGGAGGTTTCCCCGGCTTTTGAACAGGTTGGCTTTACTACGGTCTTTCCATTGTCCCAGGAATGCGTCTCCGTCTTAGGGATGCTTTCGCTTCTTTGTGCACCGCAGACCACACATTTAAAAGCCTTGCTGCCATATGCCGCACAACTTGCCGCCTGTACCACAGTACCGCCATCCCACTGATGCAACGCCGTTGCGGCAATTTTTTCCACTTTTACTGTCTCACACACCGTACAGGAATATTCCTGCTCTCCCTCCTGGGAACACGTCGGTGCTTTTTTCACCTGACCTTTATCCCACGAATGGACATCGCTCACAGCAATTTCTTCTGTTTTTGTCTTTTCACAGATCTGACACGTATAGGTCAACTGACCTTTCTCCACACAAGTCGAGGCTTTCGTCGTTGTCCCGTCGTCCCAGGTATGTTCTTCAAGGACCGGGATTTCCTCTGTTTTAACGGCAGCGCAGACACCACAGGCATACGTCAATATACCCGCTTCTGCACAGGTGGCTGCTTTGGTTTCCTCCCCATCCTTCCACGTATGCGTTTCAAGTTTTTCTATCACTGCCGTTTCTGCGGCACCGCACCGCGCACAGGTTTTCTGCGACTCCCCTTCTGCGGCACATGTTGCCTCTTTTGTGATGATTGTCTCACCCCAGTTATGCGCACCGGGAGCAGCAATTGGCTCTTCTTTAGCTGCTTTGCAAACGGTACAGGTGTATGCAGTCGTACCGTCTGTGATACAGGAAGCTTCCGCAGTAATCACACCGTCATCCCAGATGTGCATATCGGTGGGGGGCACAATCTCATCATACGTATCTCCGCAGGCGCACGTATATGTAATCACGCCGTTTTTACTGCAATCCGCTTCTGTTACCGTTTCTTTCACGTAATCATGCGTATGCTTTTCACAGCCAAACAGAGCCGCTGCGCACAAAAGCACCGTTGTCATTGTCAGTAAGAATTTTCGCATGTATCCTGTCTCCTCTGCTGTATTGTCTTTACAAACTCAAATGCTTTTCGCCCCGGGCAAAACAGGAGCGTTCTGCCGCACAGATATTATATCACGAAACTTCCCGCCACGCAAACATATTCATGATATTATAAGGAAAAATCCGGACAGCAAAACCACCCTTTCGGGTGGTTTTTTCTAAGCGGACTCCGTTTACATCTCCCGTTCGCCGCCGCCGTAGCCGTAATATTCGTTCAGAAAATCCTCGGCGGCTTTCGTCATCCAGACGCCCACCTGGTTTTCGTCCCGAAATGCCAGCGTTATATCCAGTCTGCCGAAATACGTATCGATGATCTGCACCTTGAGGAACAGTTTTTTCTCCTCTACCCAGGCGGCGGATGCGGCACAGCGGTAGTAAAAATTCTTCGTCCGCACGGAGCCTACCTTATCCGAATACCCCTCCTCGGGGAACGTGCCGATGACGTTTTCGCACATACCGAAGGGGATCGTTTTCCGTCCCTGGGCGTTTTCATACTCAAACCGGCAGCCGTCCTCACCGAAACGGAGAGAAATCCACTTCAGTCCCATACGGTTTTCTGTCATGCGGAACACGGCACCGTCAATCTTCTTCTGAAAATCGCTGCAGGCCGCGCCCCGGGCGGCGATGAGCTTTCTTTCCTGCCGGAGAAGAGCCTGCGCTTCGGGATTCTCCGGCAGGGGTGCATCCTTTGCCGGGCGGGCAATCAGCCGGAAGAAATTGTCGATGACTACGCTCTTGGTACGCCCGTCTCCCTGGTGTCCGTCCCCGTTATGGACGAGAATCAAATCCTTATCCGGCACACAGACGGCAAACTGGCAGCCCATGCCGTTGAAGAAAAAGGAATTATCGTAGGTGCGCCAGAACAGATAGCCGTAGCCTTGCGTATCGCAGGCGGAGACACCGGTGCGGTTATTGTCGATCTGAAAAGAGGTGGCGGCAGTCACGTATGCTTCGTTCAGGATCTGCTCACCGTTCCATCTGCCCTTGTTCATCACGAAGCGCGCCACCTTCAGAAGATCCGTGGGCTTTGCCAGAATGGCGGAATCGCCCCAGGAATGGCCGCCGGGCACGGTAAGACAGTGTGCTTCCTTGGAAACGCCGATTTTATCAAACAGCTTTATGCGGAGATATTCCATAAAGGGCATGCCGCAGAGCCTTTCCACAAGCGCGCCCAGCACGAAAGAGCCGGTGCTGTCGTACTCGAACACCGTGCCGGAGGGCATGGTGACGGGATTGGGATTCTGAAAATAGTGACGGACCAGATCGTCCGGGCGGGCGGAGAACCAGTTATCCTGGGGCTTCGCGGGTGCCATCATCAGCATATGGCGCACCGTCTGCCGGTGCATGTGAATGTCTTTCTGCCCCTTCAGCTCCTCTCTGAAATATTTTTCCATGGGATCGTCCAGGGAAAGCAGTCCGTCCTGCTCGGCAAAGCCCACCGCCAGGGACACGAAGCTCTTGCTGACGGAATAGAGCCGATGCAGAAAATCCTTATGGAAGGGTTCCCAGTATTTTTCAAACAGGATGCTGTCGCCCCGGGCGATAATCACGTCGTGGGTGGCAACACCGTACTCCTCCAGTATATCGAGATACTCTGCAATGGCGGCGGAAGAGATACCTGCGTTTTCGGGGATGAGGTATTTGTTTCCGAATGGTTCGTTTGGCATAAATATACCCTCACTTTTCGTGCATCTTTCTATTTATGATACAGAATGACAGACGCAAAGTCAACCCCTAACGGGAGATTTGCAAAAAAAAGCACCCCGAAAGGGGTGCCTGTTTTACATACTCCTGCGTCCTATCGGCCAATGGCTTACGCCTTACACGCAATACGGTCTTCCAGAATACGTTCACAAATTTCCAGATCCTCGGGCGTATTGATGCCGCGCAGGTCGTCGCCGTCTTTTATGAAATAGGTATCCACCTTCATACCGCATTCCACCATCAACGCAGGTACCTCTGTCAGGTAATACTCCTTCTGCGCGTTCGCGCAGCCGACTTTGGGCAGAATTTCAAAAAGGGATTTACTGTTGAACACCATCACACCGGAAAACAGTTCCTTGATGGATGCCTGTTCAGGGGTACAGTCCTTCCCCTCTACGATGCCGGAAAACCGGCCGTTTTCATCACGCGTCACACGCGCCCAAAGGGTAAGCGACGGATTCTCCGCGGTCATAAGCGTGCAGTCCGCACCGCTTTCCTCGTGGCGGCGGCACATCTCTTCCATCTCCTCGTAGCGGAACAGGGGCATATCGCCAAAGGTAATCAGCACGCTTCCGTCGAAGCCGGCAAAAGCATCGGCACATTCCAGAACGGCATGTCCCGTACCAAGCTGCTGCGTCTGTTCCACATAGCGGTAGCGATCGCCGAAATGATCCATAATTACTTCCTTGCCGCAGCCCACCACGATATAAATATTCTTTTCGTCAATAAATGATATATTGTCCAAAACGAATTCCAGCATCGGTCTTTTGACCACCGAGAACATCGCTTTTGGAATATCGCCGCTGACCTTCTGCAGACGTTTTCCCTTTCCTGCAGCCGGCACAATCGCCCGAATTGCTTTCATTGTTTCACTACACATCCTTTGTATTTTTCCTGTCAGTCGAACAGATTGACACAAAGTCCCTGTTCGTCATAGATATTCTGCAGAATCCGTTTGATCTGGGGAAGTTTTTTCTCCATGTCAGCCAAAAGCTTCAGCTGTGTACGGGATCTGTCAAGATTTTGACCGGAGTAGCTGATCTGATAGTAAGTGTCGCCGTCGATATGATCCATAAGGAAGCGGATTCCGTCCTCTGCCGTAATGATGAGCGCCGCATAGGGCAAAAGCGCAAGCTCCTCTTTTGTCAGGATATCGCCGCATGCCTCCAAGTAGCCGCGGGCATATCTTTCATACAGTTCAAGATTGCAGGAAACCTTACTGAGATCCTTCTCATCATCCTTGGCGGTGTTGGTTCCAATCCGCATGCTGTCGCCGAAATCATACAGCGGCGAGGACGGCATAACGGTATCCAGATCGATAATGGTAACGGGCAGGTGCGTCTCGCAGTCAAAGAGAATATTGTTCAGATTACAGTCGTTATGACAAATCCGCGTGGGGATCTTTCCGCTTTCCAGCGCCTCTGTAATCACACCAAACTGATCGGCGCGGGCACGGATAAACGCAATTTCTTCACTCACATCTGCCGCTCTGCCGCTTGCGTTCCGGGAAATGGAGGCCTCCAGATCACGGTATCGGCTTTGCGTATTATGGAAATTGGGAATAACCACCTTGATATCTGCAACATCAAGGGAGCTCATTGCCTTGATAAAGCGGCCAAAAGAAACGCCTGTGTAATAAAACACCTCGGGGCTGTCGGGAATATCCAAAGAATACACGTCATCAAAGTAAGTCAGAAGACGCCATGCACCGGAATCGTCTGAAAAATACAGTTTTCCGTCCTTAGTAGGGCGCAGCGTCTGCACAGTGCCGCGTCTGTGATAACCCGGCAGCTGCAGTGCATGGATCAAATGATTGGTAGTCACCTGAAAATTGTGCATCAGCGCTTCCGTATCGGGAAATACGTTGGTGTTGATACGCTGAAGGATATACTGATGAACGGTGTTATGACTGGAAAGCGTTTCCACTTTATACGTCGAGTTGATATATCCCCGGTTTATCTTGGTTATTTCTTTAATGTCACCCTGGATGACAAACTGCTTCGCTATATACTCAAGATTATACATATATTATACACGGTCTCCTTCAGTCCCGGACTTTCCGAAATCCAACAGAAACTCCATATTAACAATATTATAACACATTTAAAATACTTTTGCAACCTTTTCGTTCAAATTCAGTTCATTTTGTAAAACAATGACTAATATTCTCCCAAATGAGCACAAAAAGGACATAGAACCACCAAAAAAGGACGAGGAATTTTCCTTCTCCTCGTCCTTTTGGGTTATTTTACAAAACAAATTTACAGAAGAAATCCAAAAAGCACCGCACTTTCTGCTGAGCAATGCCCCGATTCCGAAGCCGGGCAAAAGGTGTCCGGAATGCGCAGACAGCTGACAGTGATGCTTTTCTTTTTCGGCTTATTCCTCGTCCTGTGCCATAATTCCTTCAAGGAACGTGGCTATTTTCTTATTGGCAGCCTGTGCCTGTCCCTTATACATGGACTGGTAGGACTTGCTCTGATTCTCCACGCAGTACCGCAGGATCTGTCCGGCGATTTCGCCGAAATGGACGGAATACTCAGAGATGAAGTCCTTATACAGTGCGTTTTTGATGATATCGATGCACTGGCCTGAGTAGGAGTCGCGGGAGTATTTCATCTTCAGAGCGGATTCGTAGAATACCTCCACCACCGTGCGGTAGGACTCGGAGGCAAGGGCCTCGATCACGCCGCCGATGCGCTCGTCCTGACAGGTCTTGGGAATTACGAGGAACGTAGCGGAGGTGGTAATGGGCGCTCTGTATTCCGTCTGCTTTTCATCTATGAGAGGCATGGGCAGAATACCGTAGTCATCCTCCATGTTGCGCATATAGTCGCCAAACACACGGTCAAGAGAGTTGATGCAGAACAGCACGTTGCCCTCGGCAAAGTACTCGGCATCGTTGCCCCACTTATTGAATTCGTTGTATACGCCCTTGGTCTCCCATACGAGCTTATACATGGTCTCCAGCACCTCCATGCCCCGCTCCGTATCGTGGTCAAGGTAGGGAATTCCGTTTTCGTCACGGGAATACATCCGGAAGCCGGCACTTCTTTCCATATAGGCCACTGCCGAGGGATTGACGAAGTATATACCGTAGGTGTCATCCTCGTCACGCTTGCCGTCTCCGTTCACGTCGTCCAGCACTGCCTCGCACATTTCCATGACGTCATCGAAGTACCAGTCGCCGGCGATGGCTTTCTTGTACAGCTCGTCGGGATCGCCGAAGTTTTCTTCATAGATCC
>JAZQDY010000183.1:0-7108 GCA_045547015.1 Eubacteriales bacterium
CAGGGAATCCTGGTAAACGCTGAAGTTTCCTGCCCCTCTTTCGCCCCTTCGGGCGAAATCCCCCCACTTCCTTGGCTTACCCCTATATATACAAACCATTACAAAAAGGAGACGCTTATGACAAAACTCGGTATGTTCGTATGGTTCAGTTATTCTCTGCCCCTTGAGGAGCGGATGCGGCTGATAAAGGAAGCCGGCTTTGAAGCGGTGAGCCTATGGTGGGGCGCGGCGGATCGGGAGCAGCAGCCGGCGCTCGCCCGGGCCGCAGGGCTTATGATCGACAATGCCCATGCACCGTTCCGCGGTGCCAACAGTCTGTGGAGCAAAGGAGAAGAAGGCGACGCTCATCTGAAGGAACTGACCGACACGGTGGAGGACTGCGCCCGTCACGGTATCAAAACGGCGGTCATTCACGCCGCCGGATTCCGGGATATTCCGGATGTAAATCCCATCGGCATGGACCGAATCGGGCGGCTGGTGGCTTTCGCCGAAAAGAAAGGCGTGCGTCTGGCCTTTGAGAATCTGTGCGCTCTCTCCCATCTTGACGAAATCCTGCGCACGTTCCCCACAGAAACGGTGGGATTCTGCTACGACAGCGGGCATGAAAACCGGTATCACCCGGACGCACGCTGTCTTACGAAATACGGCAGCCAGCTGATGGCCATTCATCTGGACGATAACTTCGGGGACGGCGACACCCATCTGCTGCCCTTTGACGGCAGCGCGGACTGGGCCACGATTCTGCCGGATCTGCAATCGGCACGCCCCCTGCCCTATCTGACGCTGGAGGTAGATTTTGACAAAAACAGCCCCCACAGCCAGATTTACAAGGAATTGTCCGCCGAGGAATATCTGTGCCGGGCGTATGAGAAGGCGGTACAGATCGCAAAAAAAATGGGACTGCGGTAAAAATCCGCAGAAAAAAGCCGCCCTTGGGCGGCTTTTTTCTTTCATAAGCTTTATTCCGGAAGTGCCATGATCGTATCCACCAGCGTTTTGACGCCGGCATCGGTCTTGGCGGTGTAGGCGGCAAACCAGGATGCCAGATTGTCCGCCCGCGTCAGAGCCATGGGGATCTCACGTCCGATTTTGCAGCAATCCATGTACATATAACCGAAGTCACAGTACAGATTGGACAGTGCCAGATCCAGCATCTCCCGGGAGGAAGAGTCGTTCACGTATTTATAGGACAACGCAATCTCAAAATACGCCGGACGAATGATCTTATATGCCTCAGCATTCAGTGCCTCCAGGATAATGGAGGTGGTCCGCAAATCGCCCGTGGTAACGGGAACGCAGGCAATCGCCGGCGGTGTAGCCGCACCGTATTCCTGTTCATCAAAATGCTTGGGCGTAGGAAGAATACCGAATTTGCCGCCGTTACGCATCACTTCATTGCCGGAAGCGGAAAGCTGTGCCAGCATGAACAGGATGCGGTCCTTATTGAACTCCGTATACATTTCCGCAGTAGGACGGTTGGTACCGCCGTACGGATAGAAATTCTGATACCAGTTGGCCTTGAAAATCTTTCCGTTTATAGTTTCAAAAACGTCAGTGAGTCTCTGGTTTATACCGGTAAGAGTGATGGTGCCATCCTCATTGGAGGTAAAGTAGTTGTAACCGGATGTATATATCTGGTGCGCCCAGATATCCTGCTTGCCGCAGAGGCCGTACCGGTCATTATCGTCGTAAATGCCGTCGTTGTTCACGTCCTCACCCACGGATTCGGCGATCTCCATCATTTTTTCATAGGTCCATTCGCCGTCACGCACCATCTGATACAGATCACCCACATTGTAGTTGTCTGCCATATCGATGTTATAGTACATCACGGTCGAACCGGTAATCGTGTTGTAGTTGAACCAACCGGATACGCCGTACAGACGGTCATTGATGCGCAAACGGTCAATCACGAAATCAAACCACCAGGGCTTTTCAAAATCCAGAATTTCGGTATCCGCAATATTGAGAAAACAGCCGGCAATCATACGGGGCGTCATATAGGTACTGATGTGATGCGCCAGGTCAAACTCATCGCCGGCAAGGATCCCGCTCTGCAGTGCCTTGTAGCGGTCTGCGTTGTTTTCTCCTTCTGCACCGGACATATAGTTCAGTACCACGTCAAAGCGATCCTCCACTGCCTTGTTTCTCTCATTGGCAGCCTCGGAAACAACGTCTCCCTCTTTTTCCGGATCGGGATTGATACCTACCAGGTATCGATTATATCCCAGCCAGATGTCGATAGACTCGTTGTTGAAGGTTTCGTCGGGCAGATTATCGTTGAGAAGGGGATCTTCCGTTTCGAGAGGCTCGGTTGCCGCCGTCGTTTCGCCGGGAGCGGTGGTCTCTGCGGGTTCGGGATTTTTCGTACAGGCAGCAAAGCCCAGAAGCATGGAAAGAACCAAAAGTACAGATACAATACGCATAATCTTTTCCTTTCAAATAATGTATTCAATCCGTCTCCGCCGAACCGGATCTGTCTTTATTATACCCTGCCGTTTTCTGCTTGTCAACCTACCGTTTTTCTCCCTGATTCTCTCCGTGAGAATAGCCATCCTGCCGGAGCGTTTATGCCGGGCATTTGAAAAAACGGTGCAGATCGCAAACCGGCGAGGGACTGCGGTAAAAATCCGCAGAAAAAAGCCGCCCCTTATGAGGGTTCTCATAAGGAAGATTACAATTTGTAGGGACCGGCGTCCCCGACGGTCCTTGATGCACGAATTTCGGCAGAGGCATTGTTTCCTCTGCCGCTTTGTGTTATAATGGAACTAACGAAAAGCCTTCCTCCGAGAGGAAGGGGGACCGCGATAGCGGTGGAAGGAACCTGCGTGACTTTAGATTTGTGCTGACCTCATTGTAACGCACTCTCCCTCAGTCAGCTTCGCTGACAGCTCCCTCCCGGAGGGAGCCTTTGGATAGTGCAATCTTAGAGGTATGGGCTTTGCCCGAAGCCTTTGTAACACAAAGGCGAAACTGGCGATAAATATTGTAATAAAACGTTGAAGGGAGGAGATAAGAATGCGGTATTTCAAATACAAAAACACGAATAAAAATATGAACAATGCGCTGAAAGAACAGTACAAAACTTTGACCGAAGATGAAAAGCGCACATTCCGAAAAGAAAAACGATGGAGAAAGTTTAGCACGATTGTCTCCCTCATTATTTACATCTCCTGTATAGCTGCAGGAATCTTTCTGCTTAGATCAATTCCGTTGCCAAGTGCTCTGTTCTTGAAAATTCTCGTTATTGTAGGTAAAGTGCTTGTTGGTCTTATCTTGTTGATTGTTGGCGGTATTATAACTGTTGCTTTAACAATGCCTCTATGGAAAAAGGTTGAATCATTCCATATCCCTTCAGTGAAAAAAGAAATTCTTTCAAAAGCCTGCGGGCATTTGCGGGAATATTACGAATTGCAGGAGCCATATATCATAACCAAATGCTTCGACGCTGCAGACAAAAATTTTCAAAATCATGATGTGTGCATATTTATTGTTCATGATGAACTGCGCCTCACTACTGATTTGGTTCGGGGATTTCTTCATGGTGAAAGAGATCTGGGATGCTACGTTTTCAAACGGGACGAAATAACCATATCAAAGCAGCAAAACGAAAAGGGCTTGATTGCAGAACTGAAAGCAGAAAATACTGTTTTTTTATTGGGATATCGTGCAAAAGGATTTATAGAAAAGGAATTTATTAACCAAAAATCCAACTAGATATATAAAACCCCCGACAGACTTAAAAATCTGTCGGGGATACTCTTTGTCTTCTGCAGAGCAAATATATCTTAACGGACCGTCGGGAACGCCGGTCCCTACAAGAAGAATGTAAACATCCTTATGGAAGCCACCCCTTGGGCGGCTTTTTTATTCCACGCCCAGCAGTTTTTTCGCCCGGCGGGCGGCAAGATTGAAGTTGGCAAACGTATCCTTCCGTTCGGAGAGTTCCTGCTTTTTCCACTGGATATACTCCCTTACGTTCTCCGCAACCGCTTCGTTTTCATCCTCCGCAAGGGGCAGAACGTAAGGCAGCGCACTGTCGGACAGATCGTACATCATGGAAATATCCACGCTGTCCAGCTTCCCCGTCTGATAGGCGTGCACGTTGTACCGTGCCGTTACCGCGTCCGCATCACAAAACAGCAGAACACCGAAAAGTACGATGAACGCGATGGCAAACGTGCGGAGAACGGGCAGTTTTTCGAAGAACTGCGAAAAGAGGATGAGCAGAAACAGCACCGCAAGCAGGGCCATAAACCAGGTAGGATACAGCCGCTTCAGGGACAGGCCGTAGGTATCGATGTACAGCATCATTTTGGACAGGGCAATAGCGATCAGCGAAAGCGTAAACAGGCAAAGGGCAATGGCCGCCCCTTTCATCACAGGAGATTTTTTGCCCTCCGGACGTTTCGTAAACGTCTCCGCGCACAGAATGATGAGCAGATTGATTACCGAAACCCGGCACAGCTCAAAAAATCCCTGCCGTGCGTATTCCGCATAGGTAAGAGCGACGGGACGGATGCCGGAAAACGCCGATAGGAAATAGGACGTCTGAGAAAAGAAAAACAGCACGTAGACGAGAAGAACAGGCGCCACCGCGGCGGCAGTAAACAGCACCGGCACGAAGCGCAGGCGTTCTGTCGTGGATTCGCACTGGGATTTTGTGAGAATGTCCTTCGCCGCGCCGCTGGCGTTTGCATACAGCACGGAGAACAGAACCATCGCCACAGGAATGCCCAGGCAGAAATAGAAAATTTCCCGTGGCAGTTTTTCCAGAATACCGCTGAACAGCCGGTCCGATAGGTTGGCAAAAGCACCGTCCGCCTGAAGAAGCTGTACAAAAATCACCGCCGTGGGCACGACTGCCGCCAGCACGCCGCCCAATATCAGCAAAATCTTTTTGCCGAAGGCGGTGCTTTTCGCCGCACAGGCAGGCGCCTGAAACAAAGCTCCAAGACTGGCAAAGGGCATGACAAGGACGCTTTTCGCCAGATCAAACAGGAGAAACGCCCCCATCCGCGGCTCGGCGCGGCTGCCCGCGGCAGACAGAACGGCGTACAGAAAGGCGATCACCGCGAAAGCGGCGGCAAGAAATTTGATAAACGTATTGTCCGACAGAAAGAGAACGGACGAATACGCAAGGATCAGAAAAAACGGCAGGGCGGTTTGCACGCTTAGGGGAATCTTCCTCCGTTTAAAATAGACAAACGTGAGCCATGTGATCCCCGCCGTCAGCACAAACGTGCCCAGTCCCTGGGAATCAGGCACGCAGAGGACCCATCGGGCACTCAGATACCCAATCAGCAAAAACAGCAGGGCAAACACGGCATCGGTAACTGTATAGATCCGCTTTTCAGCGGGCGTTTCGGCAAAGGCTTCTTCCATGGACGGAATACGGGTTTCCTTGTCTTCGTTCATTCGGTGTCTCCTTTCTCCGCGCCGGATTCCTCCGACACGTACACGAGAAGATCGGCGGGCTGGCAGTCCAGGACCCGGCAGATTTCCTCCAGGGTGGAAAAGCGGATGGCTTTGGCTTTATTGTTTTTCAGAATGGACAGATTGGCAAGGGTGATCCCCACCCGATCGGACAACTCACCCAGGGTGATCTTCCGCTTTGCCATCATGACGTCCAGATTTACAAGAATCGGCATACGTTTCCCCTTATACGGTAAAGTCGTTTTCTTCCTTGATGGCGGCGGCTTCCTCGATGACGTTTTTTACTACCCGCAGGATCACGCCCAAGAACAGCGCGGCAAAGGACAGCAGAAAGATCATGCAGTAATAAAAGCCCAACGCGAAGAAGAGGATGCTTTCCCCAATGGCACACCAGGAGAGGATCCGCAGATAAGAAACACTCTGGGCGGTGAAGATTCTCTCATCCCGCACGTTTTTCAGCAGCAGATGGAGGGCCGCAACCGCCGCAAAAGCAGGCAGAAGCGCGGCATACAGGATAACAAGCGTGGGAACGTAGTATTCCGCCGGCTTATAAAACACCTCCGTGAAGAAGCGCAGAATGGCCGGCAGGAAAAACACCCCGCTGACAAGCAGGAGAAAAAGAACGGCGGTGAGAATCTCGGAAAGAACACAGGATGCTTTTTTGCTGATTTTCCACATAAAAAGATTTCCTTTCGTTGGATTTCTGCTTATATATTACCACGATATTTTTCGTTTGTCAATATAAATTTATCGAAAAACAATAAATTCAAAAACAAGGCGAGAAAAAAGCATGGCGCGATTTGTTAAGAAAAAGTCCCCCGTCGGTATTGCCTCGGCAGGGGAAGCGTGCTATAATGCAAATAGAAATCTGTTGTCCCGAAAAAGGAGAATTTTTATGCTGAAAAACAAGGGCTGGGGCTACCGCCCCTACAAACCGCCGTTTTTTGACAGCGGTGATATTTACGTCTGTCGGGTGGTGCCGTCGGAGACGGCGATTCATCTGGAATGGCTTCCCTTGAATGGCGCGGCATCCTATTCCGTATACTGCCGCGTGCGCGGAGAGGACGGTTTTTCCAAAATCGGTGAGACGGCAGAAACGCAGTTTGACGTTACCGGGCTGACAACGGAGACCGATCACGAATTTTTTGTGGAGTCCGGGGAGAAAAAGAGCCGCATCCGCCTGGCTCGCACCGGTGCTGCCGTGGGTACGGTGGTGAACTATCTCCATCCCGAGGACGAGGCGTACGGATTTTCCGGTCGCTTTCTTTGCTCTCCCTCTTTTGTTCGTCATCCGGACGGATACCTGCTTTCTTCCATGGATCTGTTTGCCGGTGGCAGACCGCAGAATCTGACCTTGATCTTCCGCTCGGATGATGACGGTGAGACCTGGCATTACGTTACGGATATTTTTCCGGCCTTTTGGGGAAAACTGTTCATTCACCGGGGCGAGGTATATATGCTGGCTGTTTCTACCGAGTTCGGCGATCTGCTGATCGGTAAATCAAAGGACGGCATGATCTGGTCCGATCCCGTGGTGCTGATGCACGGCGGCGGCGGAAAGAACGGGCAGGCCGGCGTACATAAGAATCCGGAACCGATCGTGGAGTTTGCCGGCCGGCTCTGGAACACCATGGAGTGGGGCGAGCTGCCGCCAGACAAGCTTCATGCACCG
>JAZQDY010000184.1:0-5318 GCA_045547015.1 Eubacteriales bacterium
CCTTTGAAAAAGGTTTCTTCCGTGGCCGAATACTGAAAGGTCAGATAGGGGCGCAGCGCCTCCGGATTGACCTCCCGGCGGAAATCCGGATGTTCCAGAAAACTCTTGATTTCCGATCCGAACAGATAGTTTCCGTCCGGCAGGGGGGAATAGTAAAAGGGCTTTATGCCAAAGTAATCCCGCGCACCCAGCAGGAGTTTCTTTTTTGCATCCCAGATGAGAAACGCGAACATTCCGCGGAGCTGCGGAATCAGTTTTTCGCCGTATTCCTCATAGCCGTGCACCAGCACCTCCGTGTCACAGCGGGTTTTGAATACGTGCCCTGCGGCAATCAGTCTGTCACGCAGTTCCATAAAGTTGTAGATTTCGCCATTGAAAACGATCACCACGGAGCCGTCCTCGTTATACATGGGCTGTGCTCCGTCGGACAGATCGATGATGCTCAGTCGGCGGAATCCCAGCGTAACGCCGTCACCCTCTTCGCCCAGATGATAGCCTTCCATATCCGGTCCTCGATGGATAATCCGATCTGCCATTTTCTTTATGATTTCGCGGCGATCCGGCCGCGGTCCTGTAAATCCAACAAATCCGCACATAAAATGGGCATTCCTTTACTTTCATTGTCATTTCGCGTGGATGGACATATTATATCACCATATTATAGCACAGATTTTGCCCGAAATAAAGAGTCCTTGCAAAATTCCCGCAGAAAACTTTTTACGCTGTTTTTTTACTGAGGACGGACACGCTTTTTCGCCGGAATATTGTTGACAATCGCGTGACCATGTGATATAATTTTCACATAGATACATACAATTAGACGAACAACGGGAAAGGAAGAACCAACTTATGGATTTCGGAATAGAACTGAAACAGATTCCCGGCACAATTCTGGACCGGGAGAAGATGGGCAACGTGACGGGGGAGGAGTTCCTCGATAAAATTTTCTTTATTTCCAGCGGTATTATGCTGGCACAGATTCGTGAGATTGCCGGCGTGGATGCATCCACCCTGCAGAACTGGCTGAAGCGCGGCTGGGTGGTCAATCCGAAAAACCGGATGTATACCCGGGATCAGCTGGCGCGGATTCTGATTATCAATATGATGCGGGATACTATGCAGCTCTGCGATATTTCGTTTTTGCTTACTTATGTAAACGGAAATCCGGAAACGGTGGAGGACGATATCATCCCCGAATCCCGTCTGTACGGCTATATCTGTCGCCTGGAGGATCTCATGGTTGGACATTTGGAGGTCACCCGGGAAAAACTGAGCGATCTGATTGATACCTGCATTGCCGACTATGAAGAAAAGTTTGCCGGTGCCAGAAAGAGACTGCACATGGCGCTGGAGATTATTATGATGTCATACTACGCCGCCATGATAAAGCGGCGGGCAGACGCTTTGGTTACCGCGCTGAAGGACGAATAAGACGCGGAAATTTTGTAACGCAGAACAGTTTCTGCATAAATCACCTCTTTTCTGTCAACAACATGGATGAGGTGATTTTTTGAAAAAGCTGTTGGAGTTTACTACTGTTTTTTGGATCGGCGGTGTGCTGTACAGCATGGTGGAGATTGTTTATCGGGGCTATACCCATTGGAGCATGACGCTTACCGGTGGGGTATGCTTCTCCGTTTTGTATTTTCTGCACGTCTATGCTGTACGGCTTTCCTTTGCCATTCGCTGTGTGCTGGGTGCTTTTGCCGTCACTGCGGCGGAGTTTCTTGCCGGCTGTATTGTAAATCTTTGGCTGCATTGGGATGTATGGGATTATTCCCGAATGCCCATGAATCTTTTGGGGCAGATCTGCCCTTTGTTTTCCGTATTCTGGCTGGCGCTTGCCGCTGCCTCCGCGCCGATCTGCCGCCGTCTGGCGGTACGTGTAGGCGGCGTGAGGAAATCGAACGAATAACTCTGTACAAAAGGACGGTGATACCGTGGATCAGATTATGCGAATCTTAAAACGTATGAGCGGGGTCAGAGCCCGGGGCGTTGAGTTGTTTCTGCTGCTGCTTTCTGTTGTGATTTTCTGTGCCTCTCTGTTTCTTTCCCATAATGCGGAAGTGCCGGAGGGCACGGTTTATCTGTATTTCGTGGACGTGGGGCAGGGCGATGCATCGTTTCTGGCTACGGATGCGGGCAGCGTACTGATCGATGCAGGAACATCGGGCGCAGCTCCCGCACTGTATCAGACGATCCGTCCTTTTGGGAATACGCTTCAGTATCTGATTATCACCCATCCCCATGACGACCATATGGGCGGGGCTTCGTACATACTGGAGAAAATGGACGTGGAAACGGTAATTCTGCCGGTGGATACGTCGGACAATGTGGACTTTCAGAAGTTTCTCCGGGCAGTGGAGGCGGAAGGG
Organism: Eubacteriales bacterium; assembly: GCA_045547015.1. Lineage (GTDB taxonomy): Bacteria > Bacillota > Clostridia > Oscillospirales > CAG-272 > SIG701. The sequence continues at coordinate 2,376 of JAZQDY010000184.1, forward strand.
GCAGAGATTCTGTATGCAGAGCCGGATATGACTGTTTTGGTGGAAGAGGTGACGTTCACGTTTCTGGCACCTCTTGCCGATACCGGTGATGCCAACGAAAACAGCACGATCCTCCGTATGGACCGGGGATCGTTTTCCGTGCTGTTCACGGGAGATGCCGGTATAGTCAGCGAGAAGATTCAGCTTGCCGAATACGGAGATGAACCCGGCGGTCTTCTGGATACGGATGTTTTGAAGGTAGGGCACCACGGCTCCGATTCTTCCTCCACGGCGGCATATCTTTCCGCCGTAACGCCCCATTTTGCCATCATCAGCTGCGGGGAGGATAATTCCTACGGGCATCCGGATCCGGACGTGCTTTCCCGGCTGGAAGCGGCGGAGGCCACCGTCTACCGCACGGACAAAAGCGGAACGGTCATTTTGGAGATAGACAGTGAAACGATTGCGGTGAAAGGACTGGCCGGCTGAACGTATCCATGAAAAGGGAGGTGCCGCATTTGAATGCGACACCTCCCACGCCCTTGGGCAAATCAGTGGATTTTGTATTTCAGCCGCAGATTATCCGCGATCATGGCGATAAATTCCGAGTTGGTAGGTTTTCCGCGGGTGTTTTGTACGGTGTATCCGAAAAAGGAATTCAGCGTGTCGATATCTCCTCTGTCCCACGCCACTTCAATGGCATGACGGATGGCGCGTTCTACGCGGGAGGTCGTAGTGGCGTATTTTTTCGCCACGGACGGGTACAGTACTTTCGTAACGGAATTGATGATATCGCTGTCATGTACGGTCATCATAATGGCACAGCGCAGATACTGGTATCCCTTGATATGGGCAGGTACACCGATCTGATGAATGATTTTCGTGACCTGTGATTCGATATCGGGAATGGCAGTATCCGCCGGCACCTGAATGGGCGCTGTGCTCCTGCCTGTCAGGAGGGAACGGACGTGCTCTGTAAGACTCTTGTAATCAATAGGCTTCGGCAGGCAGAGCGCGGCACCGTTCCGGCTCGCTTCCACGAGAATGTTCTGATTGGTAACCATTGAGGCAATAATAAAAATCGGCGGCTGATCCGGCTGAAACCGAAGGGCGGATACCTGACGCATCAACCCGATTCCGTCCAGCTTGGAGAGCCATACATCCGCAATCACCAGATCCGGATGGAATTCTTTGATGCGGTTCAGTGCATCCACACCGTTTCCGGCTTCTTCCATGCGCGTGTAGCCGGCGTGACTCAGCGCATCCCGCAGACTGCGGCGGGTTTCGGCACTTTCGTCTGCAATAAGTATTTTTGCTGCATTTTCCATAGTCTTTATATCTCCATCTCCATGATTAACTTTGTATCCATATTTTACCATAAATTGGTGTAAAATACAATACAATTTTTACCAGAATAGTAAACAAAATTCCATTCCAAAATTTGTAAATTTTACCCATTTCGATGAAGTGCTTTTTCATTATTTCGGGGAAACGTTCGATTTCCCCCGACGATCGGCGATAAAACGACGGAAAAACACGGCTTTCGCTTTTATTTCGATTCAGTATGAATGGACGGTTTATATGCTTTCTTTTCAGCCTTTGACGCTTTCGCAGTTTTCGGAAATCCGCATGTATTTTCAGGCGGACGCCGCCCACAGGCGCACCTGTGATTATACGGTAGGCGTTACATTTTTGTGGCGTAACTTTTTTCATACGGAGTGGGCGGCGGTGCAGAATACGCTCCTTCTGCGCGCCCGCTATTTTGACGGCGGGGAGATGTATACGTTTCCCATAGGGGCGGATCCTTTTGGGGCGCTTGCTGCTTTACGGGAGGATTGCCGTGCCCGGGGGAGTGCTGTTCGTTTTTGCTTTACGACCGAGGAGGATCTGCCGTCACTGAAGGAAGCATTTGATACAGTGGAAGCAACGCAGGAGGCAGACTGGGCGGACTATCTGTACGAAAAGGACGCGTTCATTTCGCTGACGGGAAAGAAATACCACGGCCAGCGGAATTTTGTCAACAGATTCAAAAAGCTGTATCCGGACTGGGCACTCCTGCCGCTTTCCGGGGAAAATCTCGCCGCTGCCCGGACATTTGTAAAAGAGCAGTATGCCCGATTCCCCGACGCCTCCCCTATGTCGGCGGCAGAGCACACGGCAATTTTTGAGCTTCTTAATCATTATGAACTGTACGGTATGCGCGGTGCACTGCTTACGGCAGGCGATGCTGTTGCCGGAATTACGGTAGGCGACGTGATCGGTGATACTTTGTATGTGCACGTGGAAAAGGCGGATACGTCGTACGCCGGCGCTTACCCTATGCTTGCAACGGCGTTTGCCGCATCCGTAACCGATCCTGACGTGTTGTATATCAACCGGGAAGAGGATATGGGGGACGCGGGTCTCCGGCGTGCTAAAGAATCCTGGCATCCGCTCCGTCTGATTCCCAAATATACGGTGATCTGCCGGTAGCGGGGACGCTCCACATTGTTTTATGGATTATGGTATTATATAACAGCAGGACTAAAAAACGGTGACTACATGATAGGAGACGCAGACATGAAAACTAAATGGCATATTGTATCGCTTTTGTTCATTATCTTGCTTGCTTTAGCGGCGTGTGAGCCGAATCCCCGCATTTACAGAGATGAATACCCCGCTCTGTATGCCGCGGCAAATTATTCTATCTTCGGTATGCAAACGGCTGAATCGGATCGTGTATTCGTGGTGGAAACGGATGAGTATGGGCGGACGCTGTACTTTGTGTACTCGTATAGTCCTATCCTGCCGGATAAGCGTATAGCTGCACTATTGATAGCGCAAACACATACGGATGATGAAGTTTCCTATTATGAAAAAGAAAATGTTCTGTATTGCTTTGTGGATAAGGTTACGTTTTTTGAACCCGCAAAGGAGTTCGCTGAATCGTATTTTTCAGAGGAACAGATATCTTTTCTGAAAGAG
>JAZQDY010000185.1:0-7016 GCA_045547015.1 Eubacteriales bacterium
GCACGGCAACACGCTGTGCGTATCCTCCCAGGCGGGATGCCGCATGGGATGCCGCTTCTGCGCCTCCACGCTGAATGGAAAATCCCGGGATCTGACCGCATCCGAAATTCTCGGGCAGGTGATTATGGCACAGCGGGACACGGGCGAACGGGTGGGCGGTGTCGTCATGATGGGAATCGGTGAGCCGCTGGATAACTACGAGAATTCCGTTCGCTTTCTCCGGCTCGTAAGCCACCCGGACGGGCTGAACATCGGCCTGAGGCACATCTCCCTCTCTACCTGCGGTCTTGTGGATCAGATCCGTAGGCTTGCCAAGGAGAATCTGCCCATTACGTTATCCATCTCCCTGCACGCCTCGGATGACGAGACGCGCAGTGCCCTGATGCCGGTGAACAACAAATATCCCATTGATACGCTTCTCGCCGCCTGCCGTGATTATTTTGCAGCTACCGGCCGCCGTGTATCCTTTGAATACACCCTGATCGGCGGAAAAAATGATACGGCGGCACAGGCGGATGCGCTGGCGGCGCGGCTGAAAAACGGTATGCACGCCGTATGTCACGTGAATCTGATCCTCTTAAACGAGGTGAAGGAAACCGGGCTGTCCACCGTTGCCAGAAAGAATGCGGAAGCATTCCGGGATCAGCTGCTCAAAAGAGGTGTAAACGCAACGATCCGCCGAAGGCTCGGCAGTGACATCAATGCATCCTGCGGTCAGCTTCGTCTGCGCCACAGCAATAACGAAGCGAAAAATTAACACGAAATACAAAACTCTGCCTTTACTTATGGCTGAGAATGTGATACAATAATTTAAATACGCATATTCCTTGCGCCACGATCGGTTTGGAGGTGATTTTCCCTATGCAATACAGCGGAATTACAGACGTTGGTATGAAACGAAGCGTAAATCAGGATAATTATCTTATAAAAGAATATGCCCCCGGCATCCTTCTGGCCGTCGTCTGCGACGGAATGGGCGGTGCCCGCGGCGGCTGGGAAGCAAGTTCCACGGCGGCAGAATCTTTTGTGGATACAATGGACGCCTTTGTCGCCTCCTATATCACGGCACAGAACACATTGGAATGCACCGATTCACAGATTCACCGTGCTCTTCGCCATGCCGCGTTCAACTCAAACAAGGCAGTTTTCCACCGTTCCGAAGAGAATGAAGACTTGCGGGGCATGGGAACCACCTTGGTGTCCGCTCTGCTTATCGGTACAACCCTTTACACCACGAATATCGGCGACAGCCGGCTGTATGTATCCCAGGGTACGAGCTTTGAACAGATCACCCATGACCATTCATACGTACAGTATCTGGTAGATACCGGCAGACTTACGCCGGAGGAAGCTAAAAACGCGCCTAACCGTAACATCATCACGCGCGCCGTCGGCACAGAATCCAATGTGGATGCCGACGTGTTCGTCACGGAAATCAACGCCACTGCCGCACCCGCTTACGTGCTTCTCTGTTCCGACGGACTGACAAATCATCTGGAGAGCACGGAGCTTGCTGAAATCCTTGCCGCAGACAAACCGGTAGAAGAAAAGGCAAAAAGCCTTATCAGCCGTGCAAACGCTCTGGGCGGATCGGACAACATTACCGCCGTAGTAATCGCCCTCTGAACGCGGAACCGAAAATTCTATTGAAACTGGATGTATACGGATGGATGGATTTGAAAGATACGTCGGTGCCGTTTTCGACAACCGATATAAGATAGAAAAAATCATAGGCATCGGCGGTATGGCCGTTGTATATAAGGCGCACGATCTGCTCATGCGGCGCGTAGTTGCCGTAAAGATGCTCCGTGATGAAATCGCGGCGGATCAACAGAGCGTAAAGCGCTTTATCAACGAGTCCAAAGCCGTTGCCATGCTGTCCCACCCGAATATCGTCAATATCTACGACGTATCCGTGCGGGATAATGTTAAATATATTGTCATGGAATTCGTGGAAGGCATCACGCTGAAAAATTACATGACACGCCGCGGCGTTCTGTCCCGGCAGGAAATTCTCAGTTACACGGAACAGATTCTGAGCGCGCTGGAGCACGCCCATGCCAAAGGCATCGTGCACCGGGACATTAAGCCGCAGAACATTATGCTTCTGAAAAACGGCGTAATCAAAGTGATGGACTTCGGTATTGCCAAACTGCCCAACGCCGAAACGGTGACGATGACGGACAAAGCCATCGGCACGGTGTATTATATCAGCCCGGAACAGGCAAGCGGCCGCCCTATTGATCCCCGAAGCGACCTCTATTCGCTGGGCGTTCTTATGTATGAAATGGGGTGCGGCCGGCTGCCCTTTGATGCGGAAAGTCCCGTTTCCGTAGCGCTGATGCAGGTGAACGAGTCTGCCATCCCTCCCCGACAGCTGAATCCCTCTCTGCCCGTGGGCTTGGAGCAGATTATCACGAAAGCCATGGAAAAAGAACCGGATGAGCGCTATCAGACAGCAACTCTTATGCTTCGGCAGGTTCAGCGGCTGAAAGAAAATCCCAATATCGTTTTCAAAGAAATCAAAAAAGACGCCGCGAAAAATAAAACACGCAACCCCCACAAAGCCAGCCACTCCATGCTGCCCATTATTCTGGGGGTTGTTTTCGCATTTCTGATCGTTGCCGGTATCAGCGGCTATGTTATGCTCAGCCGATTTGTTTTTTCCGATACCTCCAACGCAGAAACGATCACCGTTACCAACTTCGTGGGAGCTTATTTCACAGATGAACTGGAGCAGTTCTTTGATAAGTCGGACTACTACACGCTGAAAGTTTCTTATCAGTACGACCCCAAATATGACAAAGGCGTTATCATCCAGCAGGAGCCTGCCCAAGGGGAAAGGCGCAAGGTCATCCCTGGTGAACAGAAATGCAGTCTGCAGCTGGTTATCAGCCAGGGAGCAGAAACGGCCGTGCTCCCGGATCTGGTTATTGAGGACTACCGGGAAGCAGAGCGAATCTGCAAAAATCTCGGCTTGAAAACTACTGTCTCCCGGGTACACAGTGAGTCTTTTGAGGTTGGTCGGGTAATCCGTACCGAACCGGAAGCGGGTTCCGTTATGAAACTGGGAGAAACGGTGACAATCTATGCCAGCATCGGTCCTTCGCTCGGCTCTGTTGCCGTTCCGGATTTCTCAAAGCTTACGGAAGCACAAACACTCCAGAAACTCTCTGACTGCGGTCTGCGCGTTGGCACTGTGACATACGAAGCAGCCGGATATGCTGCCGGTACCGTTATCTGGCAGAGCATTAAAGCCACCACCATCGTACACGCCAATACGCCCATTGACTTTGTGGTCAGCGGCGGTCCGGATTATATCGATCCGAACAAGCCGCCGGAGACCACCCAAGAGACGCCGGTTGAGACAACGCCGGCAGAAACGACATCCCCCCGTGAAGAGGACCGTGCCGAAAATACCCAGCAATCCGGCACAAATAACAATACAAACAACAATAAGAATGACGACAGTAACGAAACGCCGTCTCCCATTCCGCCCACACCAGTCATTCCCGGTTTCCCGGGCGGATGGCAGAACGGATTTTTCGGCGGAAACTGACAAGTTACAGGAAGAACAACAATGCATGACGAATCCGTAAAAACAGGGATCATCGTACGCGGTGTGGGCGGACTTTTTGGAGTCCGCCCTTTGCCTCTTGCGGCGGGAGAGGAAATCCTCTTGTGCCGGGCGCGGGGGGTATTCCGGCATGAAAAGATATCCCCCCTGCCTGGCGATGCGGTCCGCATCAGCAGGGACAGCGATGCGCCCATCACAAACGACGGAAAAACGGCCGCCTATGTAATTGATGAGATTCTCCCTCGGCAGAACAGCCTCATCCGTCCGCCTCTCGCCAACCTGACTCATCTGTTTTTGGTCATTCCTGCCGCCCGCCCAGCCCCCGATCTGAAAACGGCAGACAAGCTGATCGCTATTGCCGAAGCCGCCGGAATCGATACGGTGGTTCTTGTAACAAAGAAAGATCTGGATCCCGGAAAGGCAGATGAAATCACTGCCCTCTATAAAGGGGCAGGATTTACTGCATTTTCTCTTTCCGCACACGAGGAAACATCCATAGATGCGCTTCATCAGTACCTGATCTCCCTGTCTGTTGGTGAAAAAAACGTAACCGCCGCCTTCGCTGGTGCATCCGGTGCCGGCAAATCCACTCTGATGACAAAGCTGTTTCCCGCGCTTTCCTTCAAAACCGGAGAAATCAGCCGCCGCGCCGAGAGAGGTCGGCAGACTACCCGTCATGTGGAGCTGTTTCCTTTTGAAAAAGAAGGACACGTATGTCTCATCGCAGATACGCCCGGATTCTCTATTCTGGATTTCACTCGATTCAACTTTTTTGATCCGGCAGAGCTCCCCTACGCTTTCCGGGAATTCCGACCGCACATCGGAAATTGCCGGTACACCAAATGCACGCATACCAAAGAAGAAGATTGTGCCATCCTCGCTGCTGTCACCGCGGGAGAGATTCCCAAAGGGCGGCATGAAAGTTACGTAGAGATCTTTACGGAAATGAAGAAAAAGCCGGACTGGAAACGGCGGCAGGAGGAATCAAACCGATGACTTTCGAAAAGCGCGCCGTTATCTTTACCGGCGGTCACTGTGAGACTTCCCTTCTTTTGCCGGAAGATCTGGCGGGTACATTGATTATCGCCGCTGATTCCGGCTGGGTGACAGCGGAAAAGTGCGGTGTTCGCCCTATGATCGTCGCCGGTGATTTTGATTCTTCCTCCGTTCCCCACATTCCCAGCGCCGAGATCATCCGCGTTCCGGCAGAAAAGGATGACACAGATACCATGCTTGCCTGCCATCTGGCAATAGAACGGGGTATGAACCGATTGTCTATCATCGGCGGCACAGGTGGACGGACAGATCACACGCTTTCCAACGTATTCTTTCTGGAAAATCTTCTTAAGCAAGGCGTCAAAGCCACAATCACAGACGGAAACAACCGCATCCGGATATTGCATAACGAAACCTGTACGCTCCCGTCTTCCCACTTCGTTTACTTTTCCCTCTTCTCCCTGGACAGTACCCGCGTCACAGTACGCAGCTGCAAGTATCCGCTGACAGACGCCTTACTGACTCGGGCCAACCCCTACGCCGTCAGCAACGAAATCGACGGGACGGCTGCTGTCATTGAAGCCTCCGGCGCACCGCTTTTGCTGATAGAAAGCGGTGCACAATAACGGCACGGCAATCATATACTGGTACCGTGAGAGGTCAGATCTTATGACAGTATATGAAGGAGGCTGGTTATGAAAATCGTTGTTGTAAAATCTCCGCGGTATCTTTCCCCGCTGCTCCGCCGTCTTTTCTTAGGCGCACGCACAAACTGAAAACGGTATAAATCACATAACATAAGGGCGGATTTTTCCGCCCTTTTTAATTTAAACCTTTAAACGCATTGACAGCACCTGCACTTTTGTGTTATAATAGTTGTTGACAATACAACTTTTCAAAAAGTTCAGGAAATTTTAACGAAAATCAGCGAATCTACACCACCAAAGAGGAGATTTTCATATGACAGACCGCTTTCAACGGTTTGAGCAATTTTCTTTCGCACTCTCAGAGATCACCCGTTACTGGCATAAGCTTGCAGCGGATGAGATGAAAAAGTACGGTCTGAAAGCCGGTCATTCCGTGTATCTTTTAACGCTTGCCAGGCACCCTGACGGCATTACTGCCACCGCAATATCGGAAATCTGCGGACGTGACAAATCCGACGTTTCCCGGATGATGGCAATCATGGAAGAACAGGATCTTATTACGAAGGCAGGCTCCGGGAAAAATAAATACCGCGCCGTTCTTCGCCTGACCGAAAAGGGCCTTGCCGCGGCAGATTCCATGCGAAAAACCATTGCCCAGGCAGTGGAAAACGCAGGACAGGATCTTACCGAAGAACACCGCACCGTTTTTTATGATTCCTTGCGATCCATCACCGATAATCTGCGTAATATGGCAGAAAACGGACTTGATGCAGTAAAAAACAACCTTTGAAATTCCAAACTACAACATAAAGGAGAAGCACTATGAGCGAGTTTGTACTGTTTACCGATTCCGGCTGTGATATAAAGCCCGAAATTTTGAAGGAATGGGGTATCCCGTATCAAAACCTCACCTTCCGTTTTGAGGGCGATGCCACGGAATACACCGGCGACGATATGGATATTCACTCCTTCTACAACCGTATGCGGGAGGGCGGCATCGCCAAAACCGCCGCGATCAACCCCGATACCTTTCTGAACGCTTTTGAGATAATCCTCACAGAGGGGCATGACATTCTTTATCTCGGTTTTTCCTCCGGTCTCAGCACCACGTACAATTCCGGCCGTATCGCAGCAGAAATGCTTAAGGATAAATATCCCGACAGAAAAATCATCACCGTGGACACGCTTTGTGCGTCTGCCGGTCAGGGGCTCCTTGTTTATCTCGTAAATGAGAAAAGAAAAGCAGGTGCAACAATCGAAGAAGCCGCCGCCTACGCGGAGGAGATTCGCCCCCGTCTCTGCCACTGGTTCACCGTAGACGATCTCGTCTATCTGAAGCGGGGCGGCCGCGTCTCCGCCACCGCCGCTTTCGTGGGCGGTATGCTGGGAATCAAACCGGTCATGCACGTGGATGATGCAGGAAAACTGATTCCGATCGTAAAGGTTCGCGGCAGAAAGGCATCCCTGGATGCACTTGCCGATAAGCTGGGCACAACTGCCCTGGATCCCAAAGGCGGTACAGTATTTATCTCGCACGCAGACTGCGATGACGATGTTGAATACCTGAAAAACACACTTAAAACAAAGTACGGTGCATCTGTTGATCTGGTTACCCACGTGGGCGCCGTGATCGGTGCGCATTCCGGTCCCGGTACGATGGCACTGTTCTTCGTCGGAAAGGAGCGATAAAATGGCACTGAGATATTTTCGTGACCAAGAGACCCCCGGCGAGTCGGATGCACCCGCCCCCCGCCATCACCTCCTTGTAAGAATCAAGCTAAACAAGGAACCTGAAA
>JAZQDY010000186.1:0-8452 GCA_045547015.1 Eubacteriales bacterium
TCAGCATAAAGACGGAAATATATTTCGTAAACACGCTTTTAAACATAATGCACCGCCCCTCTGTTAGTTGGAGCAGACAAAAACAGGCGGCAAATGCCGCCTATTTTCATAGAATTCAGTTACTGCAGAATCTCAAACTTGTATCCGACACCCCAAACGGTTTTCAGTGTCCACTTATCAGAAACGCCTTCCAGTTTCTCGCGCAGACGCTTTACGTGCACGTCCACTGTACGGGAGTCACCCAGATAATCAAATCCCCACACTTTGTCAAGAAGCTGATCGCGGGTGAAAACGCGGTTTACATTGGAAGCCAGGAAATAGAGCAGCTCCAACTCCTTCGGCGGAATATCCACCGCCTTGCCCCGCAGCTTCAGCTCATATTTCTGCCGGCTGATTTCAATATTATCAAACTTCACCACTTCATCGTCATTCTGATTATCGTGGGAAGAATACCGGCGCAGAACCGCTTTCACGCGAGCGGAAAGTTCCTTCATATCAAAGGGCTTCACCACAAAATCGTCTGCGCCCAATTCAAGACCCAGAACTTTATCGAATACTTCACCCTTGGCGGTAATCATGATCACCGGCTTCGAGGATGCTTCACGGATTTCGCGGCACACCTGCCATCCGTCTTTCTTGGGGAGCATGATATCCAGAAGAACGATATCCGGCTCGTACATTTTGAAATAGCTGATGCCTTCCGCACCGTCGTTTGCCGTTTTTACCTCATAGCCCTCGTTTTCAAAATAAAGGCGCAGTAAATCACAGATATTTACGTCATCATCAACAACCAGAATTTTCGTTCCCATGTTTAATTCCCCTTTCCTCGTTTCCGTCTTATTCTATGTTCATCCGCATCCGGCTTTTTCACCCATAACAGATTAAGTATACCATTTTTAAGCGTAAATGTAAACAGTTTTTCCGAATCTTTTTGCATTTTGGTAACACTTCGCCGTTCTTACATATACAGTATACTGCCGAAAAGTGACAGTTTTGTGATTTTGGCGTGATGTATCCATAAAATAATGTTGAAATCGAGTTGTTTTTTATTTATTTGACGACGGAACTCTTGTAAAGTTCAAAAAAATCCTGTATAATAATAAAAGAATTTTTCAAATCAGTAATTTGACAACGGGAAAGGAGTCCCTTCGGGGAAATAATCCTCACATGAAACTTGGCATTATCGGCTTGCCCAACGTGGGTAAGAGTACACTGTTCAACGCAATCACCGGTGCAGGTGCTACCTGCGCCAACTATCCGTTCTGCACCATCGATCCGAACGTGGGCGTAGTTCCCGTTCCCGACAAGCGTCTGGACGTGCTGGCGGAAATGTATTCGCCGGAACTGTACACTCCTGCAGTAATCGAATTTGTTGACATCGCGGGACTTGTCCGCGGCGCATCTCGCGGCGAAGGTCTCGGCAACAAATTCCTCTCCCACATCCGCGACGTGGATGCTGTGGTACACGTTCTCCGCTGCTTTGCAGATGGAGATATCGTTCACGTGGACGGCTCGGTAGATCCGATCCGCGATCTGGAAACGATCAATATGGAACTCATTTTCGCCGATATGGAGGTACTGGAGCGCCGCATTGATAAAACACAGAAGCTGATGAAGGGTGATAAGACGCTGGCAAGCGAACTGGCACTGTATCAGCGCATTCAGGCAGCCCTGGGCGAAGGAAAAACCGCCCGTTCTCTGGAATACACAGAAGACGAAGCAGTACTGGTGGAGCAGTTGGAGCTTCTCACCTACAAGCCGATCATCTACGTTGCCAACGTAAGCGAAGGGGAAGCCGGCGGCGTTTCCGACGATAATCCGTTCTTCCCGCGAATCAAGGCAGCCGCCGATGCGGAAGGTGCTGAGGTGATTCCCGTATGCGCACAGATCGAAGCGGAGATCAGCGAACTTTCTGCTGATGAAAAGCGTGATTTCCTCGAAGAGCTGGGCATTCCGGAAAGCGGTCTTGACCGGCTGATCCGTGCCAGCTATTCCCTGCTCGGTCTTATCAGTTACCTCACTGCCGGTCCGAAGGAAGTTCGTGCATGGACAATCCGCCGCGGCACGAAAGCCCCCCAGGCAGCCGGAAAGATTCACAGTGATTTTGAGCGCGGATTTATTCGTGCCGAGGTTATCGCTTTCGACGATCTGATCGCCTGCGGCACCATGAACGCCGCCAAGGAAAAGGGGCTTATCCGCAGTGAAGGAAAGGAATACATCATGGCAGACGGTGATGTGGTTCTCTTCCGCTTCAACGTATAAGCAGACTCAGGACCTCCGGCAAAGCCGGAGGCTTGAGAAGGCCCTATAAGGGCCCATTACAGACGAAACCCCTGAAGGGGTGCCGAAAGGTTTGACGACCGTATTCCTTTTTCCGGCAACCCCTAAAGGGGTTTTGTTATGCCTTTGTATTCTTGCTACCCGTAAACGGGTCAACATACTCTTTCAAACTTATTTGGTCTTCTATCTCATCCTCTTGCAACTGGTTTTTTATGTATTCCTGTATCTGCTTTTTATTCCGCCCTGCTGTATCTACATAGTATCCTCTCGCCCAAAAATGTCGATTTCCATACTTATACTTTAAATTCGCGTGTCGGTCAAATATCATCAGACTACTTTTACCCTTCAAATATCCCATTATGGAGAATATGCTATATTTCGGCGGTACACTTATCAACATATGGATATGATCCGGGCACAATTCTGCTTCGATTATTTCTATCCCTTTCTGCTGACATAGCTGTCTCAGTATTTTTCCTATATCCACTTTTATCTCTTTGTATATGGCAAGTCGCCGAAATTTTGGCGAAAATACAATATGGTATTGACATCTCCACCTTGTATGCTCTAAACTATTTATGTCTTTATCTTTCACGATAAGACCTCCTTGTTTTTTAGTTGTGTGGTCGGCAAACCACTTCTATTTTAACAAGGAGTTTTTTTCTTGTCTACTTCTTCCCTCGCTATAAGCTCCCTTTTTCCACCTGCATAGCAGGTGGTTGTCTTTGTTGGACAATAACAAGTCGTATCGGGTGCGTGCAAGGCATTGCGCACGAGACGACTATGTTTTTGACAGGGCCTTTCAAATCCCCCCGTAGCCAAGGCCTCCAATTATACCTGCCCACACATTTTTGTTCAGCGGTTATTTACCCGTATCACCCGGTACAGTTTCCGGTATTCTGACGGAGTAACTCCCTCGTGATACTTAAAGAATTTCAGAAAAATCTTATAATCACTCATTCCTAACCGTTCGGAAATGGCAGTAAGAGAAAGATCGCTTTCCAGAAGAAACTGCTTTGCTTTGTGCATGGTTTTCTCGTCGATAGCTTTTTTCAGCGTTGTACCGTACGCTTTTTTATAGACTCTCGAAAGATATTCCGGATTGTAGCCGAACATATCCGATACGTCCGAAACACTGGGAAACAGGTCCATATTATTATTCAGCCACTGCTCGATCCGGTAGGGCAAGGGCGCAATCTCTGCCCCGTCCCGGCATTGCCGGACATACTCATGCAGCAGCACGTGCACCAGCGATTGGCACACGGACGACGGGAATTTTTTCGTTTCATAGTGGGTGAGCTGTCGGCACAGCATGGAAAGATTCTGGGGATCGGGGATTTTCGTGTATTTTTTGAACTGAGAAAAATTAGGATCGGGATCAAGAAAATGAATCCAGTAAAAGGAGACTCTATTCTTAGATACCCGGTAGCCCTCCCGGAGTTTTCCCGGTTCCAGCACCAGCACCATATCCTTTGTGAGCGGATAGTCCACACCATCCTCACGCATCCACATCTCGCCTTCCGTGACAAGCATCAGCTCATAGTATTTTCCCGGGACGCTCTTATGGATCCATGGTGCCCGGGATGTAAAACGGCCGCCGCCCATGTATCTGTTCGCGCCTTCCGTCATGTCGGATTTTCTCCCCTTTTCTACGGTGATGGTGGTTGTATGCCGAAAAAGGCTGCGGTATAATCAATATAACAGAAGCCGTCTTCTGTTTTGATTATACCATCGATTTCCCATGAATGCAAGTATATTTTTCCAAAAATTCCAAAAAAAGAAAAGGAGAACCGATCTATGAACAAAAAAACGCGAGGCATTCTCTGCGCCGCTCTCTGTTTGTTCATGATACTGACTACGTCTATGGAGATCATATCGTACGCAGCGACCAGTGTTGAGACAGCAGAAGCCAATTACACGTTCAACACAGGAAAACTGCACAAAAACGCTTTTTCTAAGCTGCCCCAAGGGGCGGTGCGTGCCGAGGACTGGCTGCTCCAGCAGATGCTCTATCAGAAAGAGAATCTGACCAGCCTGCTCCACCAGTACTGGGCCATATGGAGTGCGGATAACGCCTGGCGCGGCGGCACCAAATACACCTACGATTATTATTGGGAAAAGGGCCCCTGCTATCTCCGCGGTCTTGTGGCGCTGGCGTGGACGCTGGACGATCCCGAGCTGAAAGAAATGGCCATGCAGTGGATCGATCCCATTCTGGAAAGCGGCAAGAAGACCGGCTATTTCGGTCCCGCCGTCCACGGGGACGGATCCTCCCTCACCGGGAACGACTGGTGGCCCCACATGATGGTGCTGGGCACCCTCCGGGATTACTATGAATCCACCGAAAACGAGGGGAATCCCGATGAGCGGGTAATGGAAGTGCTGGGCGGCTATTTCGCCTTCCAGATGACCCAGATTCCCAAAAACCCCTTCCAGCTCTGGAGCATTGCCCGCGGCGGCGAAAATATCGAAGTGATTCTGTGGTACTACAACCGGGTGTACGATCCGGCAAAGCCCGAAGACAGCGACTGGCTGCTGGGTCTTGCGGAGATGATTGCAGAATCTACCGGCTCCAAAAACTGTGACCGGACCTGGACGGACGTGTACATCAATACTACCACCCGTGAACACACGGTGGACTCCACCCTGGCACTCCGCACCCCTGCCATTCTGTGGCAGATGACAGGCAAGGAGGAGGACCGCATTGCCCTCAGGGAGGCCATCCGCAACTGGGGCATCGACCACGGACGGATTGACGGCTTCGTGCACTCGGACGAGACGGCAAGGGAAAATTACCCCCACCGGGGACTGGAAACCTGTGCCGTAGTGGAGGGTATGCTTTCCTACGAAACAGGCATGAGCATCATCGGCGAGGGCTGGATCGGGGACGAGTTGGAGAATGTGGCCTACAATGCCCTGCCCGCCTGCTTTACCTCCGATTTTACGGGGCACGTCTATTTTCAGGCGGAAAACCGGGTAATGGCCGTCCGCGGCGACCACGAGCAGTCTGATGACCGGGGCAGTGAGGCCGCCTACAGCGTGCCCTCCGGCTACGAGTGCTGTCTGCCCAATATGCACATGGGCTGGCCTAAATTCGTCTCCTCCATGTATATGGCAACGGATGACGGCGGTCTTGCCGTTATCGCCTACGGTCCCAACCGGGTGACCGCCAAGGTGGCGGACGGCAAAACGGCGGTGTTCCATCAGGAAACGGACTACCCCTTCAAGGATACCATCGGCATCACCTACGAGGGTGAGACTGCCGTATTCCCGCTTCTGCTCCGTGTACCCGGCTGGTGCAAAAATCCTACCTTCAAGGTGAACGGACAGCCCGTCACGGGAACGGTGGAGGACGGATTCCTCCGTGTAGAACGGACGTGGACAAAAGGCGACGTTGTGGAGATTGTATTCCCCCGGGAATTGCGGCTCTCCTACTGGTACAACAACTCCGTAGGCATAAAATACGGTGCGCTGAACTTCAGCCTGGGCGTGAAGGAAGAATGGCGGGAACTGACGGATCTTTCCACCGCACAGACCTCCTATCCCATTCCCGTAGACACTATCCATAACTACGAGACCTTCGCCGCCAGTGACTGGAATTACGCACTGGTGCTGAACGATGAAAACATCAACAACTGCCTGACCGTAACGGTGGCGGATGAGATTCCCCTGCAGCCCTTCACGCTGGAAAACGCGCCGGTGAAGATCACAGCGAAAGGACAGAAGGTGCCCCAGTGGGAACTGCGTGCCAATACCGTACCCGAGCCGCCCTTCTCTCCCCTCACGGAGAATCCGGTGCTTTGGGAGGATATCACTCTCGTTCCATACGGCTGTACCAAACTGCGAATCACGCTGATGCCCTGGGTAGGTGCGGAGGTGCCTGCCGATTACTCCACCATTCGGGATGCAGACAGCGCGTTCTACTATGTGGAGGACGAAAAAAACGTGGTGGAGTTTGACAACGTGATTCTGCGTCCTGCGGCAAACTACACCCTCAAGGTATTCTACACGGGTGCCGGCACCGCCACCATGAACATAAACTCAAAATACGAAGAAGCACTGGTGCTGGATGCAAGCGGTGTCTACACGCTCACGGGGCTGATCTCAAAGCTTCCCACCTGTATCGATTCGCTGACGAAATCCACCGTGAAAGGCTTCAAATTTGACGCCGGGCAGTACAACAACGTCCGCTTCTTCAATCCAACCGGTGTGACCATCACGGGTATTCAGGTAATTCCCGTTTCTCCCATGACGGAAATAAAGATCCACTCCGCCACCCTTACCGGGGAAAGTACCGTAACGCTCAAAACCAATCTTAACAGAGACCTTATCAGTTTCTACACGGTAGAATACGGCACCGCATCGGGCAGTTACACCCACACCGTGCGCAATCTCTACGATGCTTCGGCGGTGATCTCCGGACTGATCCCGGGACATACTTACTATTTCCGCCTGTCCGCCCTTCTGAACGGTCAGCAGGTATACTCCAATGAAGTGTCCGTCAACATTCCTGCTTTCGTTCCCTCGGAAAGCACAGTCGATATCGGTACGCACGTGTCCGATTTCACCAGTGCGGACACCGCAGAGAAGGACTGGACCTTCTACGGGGAGGACGTTGTCACCTTTGCAGACGGCAAGATGAACGTGGGTGCCAGTTCCAACATCAAGATGACCACCGGTGACGAGTCCTGGACGGATTACGCCGTGGAGACCACCCTCTCGGGCGGCACTACCGGCTCCAACTACGGAGTAATTATCCGTGTGTCCCAAGTTTCTGCCGACGCCGTGGACAAATACAAGGGCTACTACATAGGCATCATCCCCTCGTCTGCGAATATGCAGCTGAAGATCGGCTACACGGACGGAACCAGATGGTGGGAGAGTGAAAGCCAAACGGTATCCGTGCCCGGCAAAACGTACACGGCAGGCACGGAATACACGCTGAAAGTTCTCGTTTACGGCAACACGTTCCGGGTATATGTGGACGGCGAGTTCGTCTACGAGGGACAGAACAATCTGTTTGCCAAAGGCTCCGTGGGCATGCGTACCTATAATGCACCTTTTGCAGTATCCGCCTTTACGGTACGTGATCTTACAGATGCTGAAAAGAGCGAGTTTTTTGGCGTGGACGGCACCCTCCCCGAATTTCAGTTGAAAGACGTACAGAGCATCTACAAGGGCGTGCAGATCGCTACCAATTTTGAATCTCCCGCACATACGTACAAGATCGTGTACGGCACCGAGCCCGGTGTATATACGAACACGATCATGAATCTGATGGGACTGAACCGCCCGACGTACACGCAACTCACCACCGATAAATTTACTGTGCAGTTCCCCGAAAACGACAAGACCTATTACTTCCGCCTCGTGGCGCTGGACGGCACATCGGAAGCAAAGCGGTCTGTTGAATACGAGATCACCACGGGTGCGGTTCTCAATACCACCGCTGCCCCGCAGGCATCCGCTTTGCGCGCCTCTATCCTTGCGGCAAGCGGTGTAAACACCGCCGGCGTCTGCGAGGCATCGCTGGAGCGATTCGCCTGGGCACAGGCACTGGCAAGCACCACCGCGGCCAATCCCACGGCGACGCTTTCCGCCCTCTCTCTGGCACGAAGCAGTCTGGATCTTGCGGCAGATGCCATCGGCAGGTGCGATTATGCACTCAGCACCACGGCAATTACCGGTCAGGCCGGGGATGCCCCCGTCCGCCTGCAGGTAGTCTGCGCCGCCCACCCGGGTGAAGCAATCACGAACACCGTTGTCAACTGGTCCTCCGATAACGAGGCCGTGGCTATGGTTTCCCAGGACGGCACGGTGACCTTCGTTGGTATCGGTGTGGCGAACATTAAAGCCACAGTGAACGGCAAAGAACTGCTTTGCCTCGTCACTCCCGCCAATGCGGAGGTCGCCTATCAGACGGCAGACGGTATCTGGTCTGCCGGTACGCTGGCAGACGTGTTTGACGCCATCGGTGCCCCCGGCAGCAATATCACCTATGTAAAGCTGCTGAAGGATTTCAGTGGTGCGGACACCATCACCTCTACCGACAAGTTGTTTGAATCCAGTTACGCAAACTACGTCTTTGATCTGAACGGACACGATATGGTAACGAAACTGGCGGCGATCTTTGCCACCAACGCCAACATTACGGGCGGAAACATCACCTTTA
>JAZQDY010000187.1:0-4063 GCA_045547015.1 Eubacteriales bacterium
CCCTGCTGGTATGCATGATGCTGGGCACGGTGTTCTGCAATATGTGTGATTTCTCCGCGGATATCATGGAGCGCGCGGATCGCTGGACGGCGCCCCTGTTCGTTCTGTTCTTCGTGCTCAGCGGCGCGGAGCTGCGGCTGGATATCCTGGCATCCGCATCCGTCATCGTAATCGGTATCGTATACATTCTGGCACGCTCTGCCGGTAAGTATTTCGGCACGCTCTTCAGTGCAAAGCTGGTGGGATGCGATAAAAATATTCAGAAATACCTGGGTATTACGCTTCTGCCCCAGGCGGGCGTGGCACTGGGTATGTCCGCCATCGCCCTGCAGACCATGGGTGAGGAGGGCGTGCTCGTCCGCAACATCGTTCTGTTTGCCGTGCTGGTGTATGAATTGGTGGGCCCGCTGCTGACGAAGATCGCACTGACAAAAGCCGGCGATATTCAGGCGAAGACTACCGAAGGCTTCGACCGGGCAGGATTCCTCGAAAAGCAGAAGAATCAGAAATAAGATATGGATATACGCGGGGGACTTTTTTGCAAAAAAGTCCCCCGCACCCCTCAAAAAACTCCATATAATAATACAAATACAGTCTGTACGCGGAAATCACGTACAGACTGTATTTGTATTTTAGTATAAAGGTTTTTG
This sequence comes from Eubacteriales bacterium, assembly GCA_045547015.1. Taxonomy (GTDB): domain Bacteria; phylum Bacillota; class Clostridia; order Oscillospirales; family CAG-272; genus SIG701. The sequence goes on from JAZQDY010000187.1 coordinate 651, forward strand.
GAAAGGGTGCGGGAAAACCTTTTTCTCAAAAAGGTTTTCCCGCGACTCCCCGTCCAATCACCGTATCTCCATCATCCTGCCGGCGTGTGCCTCCGCCGTAATCCGCCGGCAAAGAGCACCGTCGTGTGTCACCATAACCGCGGTGACACCTTTCTCATTCAAGCGGAGAAGCCGGTCGGCAACATCCGCCGCCGATGCTCCGTCCAGATTCCCCGTAGGCTCATCCAGAAACAGAATCTCGGGCGAGGCAATCAACGCCCGCGCCAGCGCGGCACGCTGTGCCTGTCCGCCGGATATCTCGTCGGGGAAATGCCCCAGCCGATCGGCGATACCCAATTCCTCAGCCAACTCCTTTACGCGGTACACGCCCGCCTTCTGCCCGGCAAGCATCAGCGGCAGAGCAATGTTCTCCCCCACCGTCAGATGGGGCAAAAGATCGCAGTTCTGCATCACCACGCCCACGTGGGCACGGCGGTGCGCCGCCAGCTGCTCGTATTTCATATAGGTGATCTCCTGTCCGCACAGGCGGATTCTGCCGGCATCGGGCGATTCCAGCCCCGCCATCAAACGGAGAAGCGTGCTCTTCCCCGCCCCGGAGGGGCCCATAATCACCAAAAACTCTCCCTTGTGCACCGTAAGATTCTGTCCCCGCACCGGGTATATCACCGTATCTCCCTGCCGGTACGTTTTTACCAGATCCCGCACCTCCAAAATTACGTCATCCGTCATGCTGATTCCTCCTGATTCACTTTATGCACCGCCTGCTCCTGCCGGGCATCCCACCAAAGGAACAGTATAGCCGGTGCGGCATGAAGTACAATCACGCCTGCCGTAAAAACAAAATATACGAACACGGCAAAGCCGTCCACGATAAGGGGGATCTGCCCCGGGGAAAACATAGCCGCAGACAATCCCAGGCCGGCACCGATACCCGCCGCCGCCGAGGCACCGCCGCGGATCGCGGCAGAAAGGAACGCCGCCCGGAGAAGAAGCCGGCGCGGTGCCCCCAGCCGATAGAGCGACGCCGACCAAGAGTGCTTTTCCATTTCAAACACGGTCAGATACAATTCCGTCAGCATGATACCCATCACGGCCAGCACGGCAGTCATGCCTGCCACAATCCGCACCGTGACCTTTTCGTTTTCCTCCTGCTCGTAACGAATACGGCGGATGTTCTCATGATCGTAACGATCCTCCGGGAAAAGCGCGGTGAGCGTGGCGTCAAGGGCCTCATAATCCGCCGCCGGATCCGCGTACACCAGAGCGCGCACCCACTGGGGCGGCTCGCCCATTGGCTGGATTTCCACACGCAGGACGCCCGGAAGATCCCCGATTTCCTGAAGCTGTGCCGTTACTCCGTCGGGATCGGCCCTGTACACCTCGTAAAATGCGTTTATCCGGTAATCCGCCCGATAGATACCGTCGGCGCTGGGATGCCGGTAGGCGTAGGTATACTGAAACACCAGCGTTATCAAAGCCGTGAACAACACCGTCGTCAGAACGGCAGGGCGGGAAAGAGAACGGGCGCGGAACAGCTCCGCTGTAGAGAGAACGGATACCGCACGGCGGGGGCGGCGCAGAAAGCGGCGCGCGCCCCGGCTGGCTTTGCTCTTTTTCTCTCTGAGAAGCGCCGGTTCCTTTTTCGCAAAATGGCGTGCCCGCACCAAAGCGGAAGCAAGCAGTGCCGCGGCGGCGGTCAGTGCCGCCCCCGCAAGTGTGGTCACAAAAGAAAAGTGATACACGCTGAAATGATAATACTCTGATTCAATATATCCCGCGCACAGCCCCCACACGCACAGATGGACGAATGCCGCCGCCAAAGGCAAAGCGGCGAGAAGTGCCGCACCCCATTCCAGGGAAAGAAGATGGGACAGCACCCGCCGGGGGATGCCCAGCCGGGCAAGGATCGCGATCTCCGACCGCCTGCGGGCGAAGAGAATGGTATACGTCAGGTACATAGATAAAAGCGACAGCAGAAAACACACACCGCACAGGATGCTCATCCCTTCGATCACCTCGCTCTCCCACTCTGCCGGATCGGGAAACTGGGAATCGTTGAACACGATGGGCCACAAAAGCAGACTGGCAGAGACGAACAGAATGGCGAAAATCAGCAGCTGTTCCCGCCAGCCGGTAACAAACCGGCGGCGCAGGTACGTGCGGTACAGGGGAAAATACGGGCGCATACGATCCTCCTTTGACTTTTTTGATACCGATCGGCGTTACGCTTCGTCCGTTTCTTTCCGGATTTCCACAGCGGAAAAGACTGCCGCCGCCAGAAGGGGAATGAACTTCAAAGACTGCAGAAGCACGTCAAACCAATGGGCATTTACGTAAAAAAGCGTATACATAAACGAATGCCGGTAGCCGATAAATTCAAAGAGAAACAACCGCTCTCGCACAGCCGCCGGCAGAAGAAGGAGCACCGCCGCCGTGCCCACGGTAAGAACAAGAGATACGATATTAAAAACACGCTTGCCGCGGGTAAGATACACAATCAGACAGGCAATGGCGGAAAGGAGCAGACAAACGGCAAAAAAGCCTGCACCGTTCTCCAAAAACCGATTCCAGGTAAAGGAATAATCCAGCCGTACGCCGCCGCCCACCAGAATTCTCGGCAGGGCAAAGGCAGTCTTTATCACCAGCGGAATCAGATACGCCGCCCCCAGAATCAAAAAGAAAAAGGATAACACGGTCGGCATACGGTTTCCGAAACGGTTTCTCAGATTTCCGAAAAACGGAATAGAATCCTCTCTGGGAACCGATTTTACTGCCGCGGACGCCCGGATGCCGTCGGCAATCATCCGATCGGTCAGCATTCCCTCCGCCGGAATGGCGGACAGCTTTCTCAGAATCTCCTGCTTCTGCCCGATCTCCGTTTCCAGTGTGCGGCAGAACTGGCACAAAACGTCCCCCGTCCGTTCCGGATACTCCTGCATGGTATGAATATCCGCCAAAGAGAATCCGGCTTTCCGCAAAGTGGCGATCACTTCCAGCCGCTGTATATCCTCCTCGCTGAACAGAATCGATTTTCGCCCCGAATAGCTGCTCTCCTGCCGGGGAGTGAGCAGCCCCGTCTCAATATATAACCGCACCGCCCGATCGGTCAGTCCCGTCCGGGCCAGCACGTCTTTCATGCGCATGGAATCACCCATTGTCAAAACTCCTCTCCATCTTATAAAAGAATTATACCCTTTCACCCAGGGTAAATGTCAATACGTTTTTAGGAAAAAAGCATGATGGGGGAGGCTTTTTGCAAAAAGCCTCCCCCACACCCCCTCAAAAAAACCTATACTGAAAAAAATACAGTCCATGCACAGACTGGATTTGTTTTATAGTATAAAAGTTTTTGGGTGGGGTTCAAGGGGGGGGGGCTTTTTTCTAAAAACCCCCCCCCCCCCTTTTTTTCTTTT
>JAZQDY010000188.1:0-13517 GCA_045547015.1 Eubacteriales bacterium
CACCGTCTGTCCCTGCATATTGAAATCGGCGGGGAGGTTATCCTTCGCGTTCCTTCTGTCGTTCGGGTCAAGGGTTTCCGCCGGTGCGGTGGTTTCGGCGGGGTCGGCGGTGTTTGCCGGATCGTCGGGCGTTTTGTCGCAGGCGGCAAACAGGGGACAGAGCAATGCCAGAAGCAGGATTACGGAAAGCAATCGTTTCATAGTCGGTTCCTCTTTTCTTTTTAATAGGTTTTACTTTATTTTATAGTAAAACTCTCTTTCAGTCAATGCGTTTTTTTGTGGTGTTTTTTATCATTTTTTCAGTTTTTTGCCCAACCGATGCGTCTTTGTTTTCAGCGGAACTTTTTCCCGTTCTTTTTCAGCGTGTTCTTTAACAATGCCAATTGGTGATAAATCTGAAAAGCAGAGGATGTTGCCAACGCTTTGGTGATTCAGTGTTGACAAATAATGTGGATTTTCGTATAATTATTGTAGAAATAGAAAAGGACGGTGGATCGGTGTTAAGAATTGCTGTTTGCGATGATATGCCGGGATTTCTGAATACGGCAAATGAATTGATTTCCCGCTGGCACGGTGCGTCGGATAACGTTGCTGTTGAACTTTTCAGCGAGGCCGATTTGCTGATTGACGCGCATGTTGAAAAGCCGTTTGATATCATTTTTCTGGATGTGGTGATGCCGCTTGTGAACGGAATGGAAGCCGCGGCGGAAATACGAAAAACGGATAAAACGGTAAAGATCGTGTTTCTCACCTCTTCATCCGAATTTGCGGTGGAATCGTATTCTGTACATGCTAACGGTTATTTGCTGAAGCCGGTGAAAGAGGAGAAGCTGTTTGCGTGTCTCGATGAGCTGTACGCGGATATGCCGGACAGCACGGAGTATATTCTTATCAAAGATACCGTATCCGTGCATCGGGTGGAACGGTGGAACGTGGAATACGTAGAGGCGCAGGGGAAGCACGTGAAATTCGCTCTTACGGACGGTACGTCCGTTTTTTCTGTGAAACCGTTCTATTCTTATGAGACAGTATTTACGGCGCAGGACGGCTTTCTCAAATGTCACCGAAGCTACATAGTAAATATTTTTCACATCAGGAAATATACTGCAAAAGAAATTACGATGAAGTCCGGGTATCGCATACCGATTTCAAGAAACTGCCAGAAAGAGTTTGAGGCAGCCTTCTTTGAGTTGACTTTCGGAAAGGCAGGCGACGTATAATGGTGAATCTTATTTTGGTCATGCTTCACGGAATCGCCGTTCTTCTGTTTGGTGTATTTGTATCCGCCGCCTTTTCAGGCATTGCAATTACCAGAAAAAACGTGGGAAAGCTGCTGATTTTCTGTCTTTGCGATGCGGCGGCGCAGGCTGCACTTCTTTTTATCCTGGAAGAGTCCCTCGTCTGGAAGCTGTATCCCCTGATTACTCATCTGCCGCTGATTATGTTTATCGTAATCGCCTTCCGCAAACTGCTGATTACGGCGCTTGCCTCCGTTTTTACTGCCTATCTGTGCTGTCAGCCCGCCAAGTGGTTCGGCGTGCTGACGGGTACGCTGACGGACAGTGCGGTGGTGGAATGCGGCGTACGGATCCTCGTTTTGATTATCGTGTATGCGCTGATGACTGCGTTCTTCGCCCGCAGGATTTCCGATATATTCAACGGCGACCCGCGCGTCGCATGTGCGTTCGCCGTGGTGCCGGCCGCCTACTATCTGTTTGATTATGCCACCGTGATCTATACGGATATCTGGGTGACCAATAACCGGATCGCTGTGGAATTTATGCCGTTTTTCATAAGTGTGATATTTATCGTGTTCTGTGTGATGTACTACAGGGAATACGAGAGAAAATTCGAAGCGGAGCGCAAAGAGCAGATCGTCAGGCTCGTTGCGGAACAGCAAGCGCAGGAGTTGGAGGCCATGAAACGGAGCCAGCAGGAAATTCGGGTTCTCCGCCACGATCTGCGGCTGTTTCTGAGTACGCTGGCCGTCTGCATCGAAACGGATGAAAAGTCAGTGGTGCAGGGGATGATACAATCTTACTCCGAGCATGTGGACGGAACGAAAATCAAGCGCTTCTGCACCAATGATACGGTAAATTATGTTTTATCCGATTTTGAAGCAAAATGCGAAGCCGATGGGGTGACGTTTCTTCACAAGGTGGAGATCGGAGACGTTGTTACCAATGAGATCCTGTTCTCCTCCATTTTGTCCAATGCGCTGGATAATGCACTGAAGGCGGCGGCAGAACTTCCCGAAGAGAAGCGTACCGTCACGCTTATGCTCCGGGAAGCAAACGGGCGTCTGCTGTTCTCTGTGAAGAATCCCGTGGAAAAAGAGCCGGATTTTGTGGACGGAATGCCCGTCACCAACCGAAAAGGGCATGGCTACGGAACACAGAGTATCCGCTATATGACGGAAAAACTGGGCGGTAACTGCCAGTTCACCGTAAAGGATTCCGTATTTATTACGCGAGTGATTGTGTAAATGAAAAGGAGGTGCTGCAGTTTCCCAATGCAGCACCTCCGCGAGTATTCTCTTGTGGGCTGTCGCATCTGAATGCGACAGCCCCTTTTTTGTGGCTTATTCTGTTTTGCTGTTTTCGCACAAGATCTCTCGCAGCTGGGCGGGCGTCAGAGCCGCATCCTTTTGCAGAAGATTCACTGCTGCTGCTGTTACCTGGGCTGCGGCAAAAGAAGATCCGCTTTCCGTGCGGCGTCCGCCGCTCAGTGTAAGGATGGAGACATCCTCACCAACTGCAAACATATCCACCCAGTCGCCTCTTTGAGAGAAATCCGATACTGCCAAGCCGTCAGCCGTGAGCGCGCCCACGGAAAGTACAGTGTCGTAGGCGGCGGGGTAGTAGACTTGTCCCGGATTTTCCCTGTAATCGTTTCCGGCAGAGGCCACAATCAGCACACCCGCTTCTTCCGCATAAGCTACGGCATCGCGTACCGACTCTTTATCCAGTACAAGCCCGGCGCTTATGTTGATGATCTCGCATCCGTACACGTCTACCGCATCCCGGATCATCCCGGCGAAGACATCGTTGTCCACAAAGGAGATCCTTCCTTTATTGTACACGTTGCTGACCAGGGGGATCAGAAGCACGTTTTCCGCATGATCCAGAATCACGGAAGCCACTGCCGTGCCGTGACCGTAAGTGTCCGCGGTGGTTTCGTTGGGCGAAAGATAGTTTTTGCCCTCTTCTACGTTTTCCGCGGGAATGGCGTCCGGAGAGAATCCCGTATCAATCACCGCCACGCGGATGGTCCGTGCCGGGGCGGCAGTTGTCTCTGCAGTGGTTGTTTCTGCCTGGGCGATTGTTCCGCCCGGAGTACAAGAACAGAGAATCAGTACCGCCAAAAGCAGAACGGCGATGCATCGTTTCATAAAATACTCCTTCCAGAAAGAGGAGAGATGCCGGATTTCTCCGGCATCTCTTTTTGGGATTAATACAGGTCGTTGACGGAACCCGTTACGGGTTTCAGGGGCATCCATGCATCGTTGCTTTCCGGAAGCACGTTGAACTCTGCGGTTGCCGTACCGGTGAAGGTCAAAGCATTGGTTCCGTAGCCGTCTACCAGCGTCCAGCTGCTTACGGGCATGCCGGGGATATTGCCGATGCTGAGATTCGAGCCGGAGGTGACGATCTCGTTATACAGCACAGTGATCGTTACCGTATCGCCGGCCTTGTACGTGCCGAAGGCCATCGGTGCCATACCGGTCTGCTGAGGCTCAGCGGTATCGATCATGCGGACCTGATAATAGGTATGGCCTGCACGCCAGTCATCGTTGTTTTTGCCTGCTGCATCAAAATGCATCTTCACAGACGTAAGCCGACCGATCTGCATATACTGGAGGTTGTCTAACGTTCCTACAGGACAGTTGTTGGTAATGCTGTCAATAATAATATCGCCCTGTGCCGCGGTCATGGGGAATTTGACAACTCTGCCCCAATTGCTGGCTACCTCGCCATCTTTCATGCCGAAATGCCATTCACCCAGAATGCTGGAGCCGTTGGTCAGTTTCACATACTGATAACCGTCGTCCTCCTCCATAGCGTCCATGGCTACATGGAGCGCCATCTGCAGATTAAGCATGGAGGCATATGCCTTCTGATGACTTGTATATCCGGACATGGGGTTGAAGCTCTTCGTGATATTGTCACCATAGCCGTCATCGGTAATCTTATAGTCTGTACCGTGGGGAATGATATCGCCGGACAGCCAGTTGTAAATACTGGACGTGATCTTGTAATCGGCACCCTGGGTGATGGTATACTTGTTCTTGATGTTGCCTCCCAATTGTCCTGCCAGATCGCGGTTTACCGTGTCAACCACGTCGTACAGTTCTACGTGGAAGTATCGGTTTGCACCGCTGGTGAAGCTGCCGGGATTGCTGTCGCCTGTCCAGTATCCTACCTGGCGGACGTCGAATGTCTTTGAGAAGGAGTTCTTGTCGAACGTTGCGTATACGTCCGGCCCGCCCAGGTGGATGAAGTGGATTCTTGCCGCGGTACCGCCGTATGTCGTACCGTTCACGGTACGGTAGTAGACGTACTGCGGATTCTCCGAAGCCTGCGTGCCGGCGGGCAAGGTTCTCTCAATGGTATACGTAACCTTGATGCCGGTGGTGTCATTTGCGGTGGTTACCGTCTGGCTCAAAGTGAAGATACCGCCGTGTGCCCACTTGGCTGTGTAGCTGCGTTCGCCGATACTGGACTTCACGATGGTGGTAACCTGGTTGCCGTTTTCGTCAAACCAGCCGAGGAACTCATAGCCTGCCTTGCTATCGAGGGGAGCTGTAAGGAGAATGTCATCGCTCCATACGTTGTATGATGCCGGGTTGGCGTGCAGTGTTGCCCCGGTACCGATGTTGTAGGTGATGGCGTACTCGTTGACACTCCAGATGGCGTACAGCGTGATGTCACCGCTGGGCGTAAGGCTGCTCACCAACTGACCGTCGGTATACAGAGGCGTCGCCGCGTTGGGATCGGTATGCCAGCCGAGGAAGGTGTGTCCCTTGTAGTAGAAGTTCATTTCCTCGAAGGGCTTCAGGTTAGTGTTGGAGCCGTATACCATCAGCTGCGTGGACGTACCAAGCGCACTGCCGTCTCGGAGGTTGTTGTTGAAAGTGACGGAGTAGGGATTGGCGTTCCACTTGGCGTAGATATTGATGTTATACGCGCCGTTTACGGTATAGCTGCCGGTAATGGGTTTGGTCAGCAGTTCGTCTGCGTACCAGCCGGCGAAGTTATAGCCGATGCGCTGCGTGAGAGGATCTGCAAAAATCAGGGTGTTGTTCAGCACCGTGAACGCGGTGGGATTACGCGGGTCGTTTACTGCTTCGAACAGATTCTGATAGGAAACGGTGTATGCCACAGGCTCCCAGATACCGTACAGATGTACTGTTCCGTTGGCTTCGGCGGTCAGGTTCTTGAGGAAAGCTGCGCCGTTGGTGTAGATGGCGTGTCCGTTTGCCTCCGTTGCCCAGCCTATGAAGCTGTAGCCTTCGTACGCTGCCGTATGTTTCAGGAGAGACTGCGGCACGTCATAGGTGAACTTCTGGGACAGAATGTCTGAAGTGTTGTTATTCAGATGCATCAGAACGGTATAGGTGTTGGCATTCCACTTGGCATAGAGGACAACCTCACCGGTGCTGCCTGCTGCGATAGCACGGATCGGTGTGGTAAAGGCTGCGTCTGTGTACCAGCCGCCGAAGGTGTAGCCGATCCGGGTAGGTGCCGCGAATTCGATATCCTGGCTTTCTGAGGTGTAATAGGTTACGTTATCCGGATGATTTTCACCGCCGTCCAGCACATAGTGAATGGGATAGGTATCCAGCTTCCACTGCGTGATGAAGTTCAGGTTCTGTGCCGGCATGCTGTCGGGAATGACGGCACCCCAGCCGCCGAAGGTGTAACCGGCACGGGTACCGGCATCGGGCACTGTGATGGGCGCACCGTAATCCAGCCGCTGTTCCAGAATCAGTGTTCCGTTTTCACGGTAGAAGGTGATCCGGTAGGTGTTGATCTGCCAATGTGCCGTGTAGGCGCGGGCACCGGTTGCACCGTCAAGGATTACGTCCTGAATGGGTTCCGTCTGACCTTCCCAGGTCCAGCCGAGGAAGGTATAGCCTTCTCTCACGGGAGCCTTGATGACTACAAGCTGTTCTGCGTTGTAGAAAGACGGATTCTGCGGTGCATTGATGCCGCCGTTGACGTTGTAGGAGATGGGATAGGAGATCAGATCCCAGTGAGCATACAGGGAATGATCCGCCGGTGTGGCTACGGGAGTTTCGGCCGTGATTTTTGTGCCGAGGATCGGGTTATCATACCAGCCGATAAAGGTGTAGCCGGACTTTTCCGGTGTGGGCAGTGTGCCGTATGTCTCACCGAAGAGGCAGGCTCTGCTTTCCAGTACGGTGCCGCTGCCAAGATCAAAGCTTACGATATAGTTCTTGGCCGCCCAGTGCATCACGTAGGACAGATCGCCTGCAGGCATAGTCTGCACAGGCTGGTTATTCCACTGGCCCGTGTAGCCGGGCTTTTCCACGGTCGGAACCGTGATAGGTGCACCGTAGCTGACTGCGCCGAAGGTGTATCCGCCGTTCGGTACGCCGCCGGCGAAGTCCCAGGTAAGCGTGTAGCGGTTTCTGACGTAGCGGTATTCCACTACGTTACTCTCCGCACTGCTTTTGATGGTGATACTCTGCGGGGCAGGGGACGTGAAGCCTTCATACGTCTTTACTTCCATGGGGAGAACACTGTCCATGGAAGCCGTACCGGTAACGGTATCGGCAAGCTCGAAACTTCCGTCCAGTGCTTCCTGGTAGTGGTAGACAGTGTAGCCGTACTCGCCGGCTCTCCAGTGCGCGAAGAGCGTCTCCGTCATCGCGGGCATGGTATTGGCGGTGACGGAAGTGCCGTCTGCCAGATACCAGCCGGCAAAGCCGTATCCGTTTCTTGTGGGAACAGGCAGCGTGATGGGTGCGCCGTACTCATCGGAAATCGTCTGAGACGGTGTTGCATCATCTTCAAAGTGCAGCGTCAGCGCGTAGGACAGTCTGGTATACATATACTGTACCACCAGCGTGCCGTCGGGTTTGACGGTGCAGAGCTGTACTTCGGGGCTGCGGAAGCCTTCGTAAGTGTTTACTGCCGGCATAATCACCGCATCGGTGGTGCCGATGAAGGTTTCCCGTTTGTCAAGGGTGTACGTACTCTTGTGGAGATCCTGGAGATAATGTTCTACCACATAGGGGGTATGGGTGTTCGGCGTCCACTGGGCATACAGAACCAGATTGCCCGTAGTACCTGTCGGGATCTGTGCTGCGGGAAGACCCGCCTCGGTGAGCCATCCCGTAAAGGTATAACCGGTTCTGGCAGGCTCTGAAAGAACGATGGTGTCAAGAACGGTATATTCCTTGGGATTGCCGGAAGCATTTACACCGTTATTCATTACGTAATCGATGGAATACGTGTTCAGTTTCCATACAGCGTACATATTTACTGTCTTGCCGGTGGTGCTTTCCAGATTGAGAACCGGATCACCGTCGGTGTGAACCACAGAACCTTCCGCAGATCTTGCCCAACCCATAAAGGTGTAGCCGATACGAGTAAATCCGTTGGGTGTCAGATTCTGCATTCGATCATAGACCATAGGCAGAACCGGCATTTCGCCGATGCCGCCGTTGGCATGGAAGCGGATTTCATAGGGATTGGCAACGTATCCGGCATACAGAACGATGTTGCCGTAACTGCCCTCTTCGATCATCGCTACCGGTTCGCCGGACAGATCGGGCGTAGTAAACCATCCGGTGAAGGTGTAGCCTTCTTTATTTTCCGGAGTCATCAGGCTGATGGCGCCGGATTCGATGGTATACGTCAGCGGGTTGGAGTGTGCCAGGGAGTTGTAATAGGTGATGGTGTATACGGCAGGCGTCCATGCGGCGTACAGAACCACGTTTTCGCCCTTTTCCGTTCCCAAGTTGGCAACGGTTTCTCCGTTTCCGTAGCGGACGCTGCCGTTGCGGAGGACGGACCAGCCGGCAAAGTCATAGCCGGTGCGTACAAATGCATTGGAATACAGCGCAGTGGGCATGTCGTATGCCATAGACTGTGCATTCATGGTACCGATACCGCCGTTTCCGTCAAAAGAAACGGTATAATCGTTTGCTTTCCACTGTGCGGTATACAGCATATCCTGCGCGGGCATGACATCGAGGAATACCGGCGTCCATCCTGCAAACGCATAGCCCTGACGGCGTACGTTCTCGGGCAGGCTGACAGATGCGCCGTAATACACATCGTATACCAGCGGCGTATCGCCGTTTGCCGTATCGAAGGTGAGCTTGTAGGAATGTCTTTGGTAGTTGACTTTGATGACTGTCTTTCCGCTTGCCTGTACGGTGGGATTTTCACCCTTGGCGGTGAGATCCTCACCGGATACGGTGATATTCTTGAAGGAAATACCGTTCGGTACTGCGTAGCGGGCCTCTGCATTTATCAATTCACCGTTTTCGTTGGGAAGAACTGCACCGAAGCGGAGCATAGCTTCCGTGAGAACATCGCCGGTAGTTCCGTTATAGGAGGCGAAGTCCTGCATGACGTAGCGGCCATCCGGCTGCTGTACGTAGTACTCTACGCGGTAAGAGGTAGCGGGATCCTCAATCCACTGTGCGGTGTATACTACATCCGTTTCACCCATCAGGGGGGCAATTTCTTTGTCCCATCCCACAAAGATGTAGCCCTTTGCCGCAAACTGCGGAGCCGTTACGCGGCCGCCGAAGTCCAGCTCATAGCTGACTGCGTCACCGCCTACGATACCGGGAGCAAAGGTGACGGTGTGTGTCTGCAGATCGTAGTAGTAGCGCTGTACTGCACTGCCGTCAGGCAGAATTTCCAGCTCTTCTGCCGTCGGTGTCAGATAACCGGTATAAGTGTTTGTCTGAGGAATTACCATCGTGCCCGTAGTACCGGTCATTTCCAGCACCTGTACACACTCGTAATTGGGCGTACCGAGAATCTGCTGGTAGTGTTCTACCGTATAGGGGGTGTTGGTGGCGGGTGTCCAGCCGGCGTAGATGTTGGCATCTGTGTTGGGCATGAGAACGGGCCATACGTAGGCGGTGGAAAGGGAATCATCCGTGTACCAGCCGCTGAATACATAGCCATCCTTTTTAGGGTCGGCGGGAACCTTGACTACGGTTTCGTAGCGCTGGTTGATAATCGGGATATACGTACCGCCGTTGGTATACGGAACGATAACGTAACCGTCCCGCAGGTTATCCCAGTACAGCGTGATTTCACGCTGGATCGGCTTGGAGGTGAAGGCCAGCGGGTACGCAATCCAGGTAATGGTCATGGTACCCTCTTCCTTGATGGAGCCGGCGGGCGGTGTTACGCTCAGCGTGTTGGTTTTGGGATCGTACTGGAACGCGTCGTTGTCAATGGAGATGACGAAACGGGTTTCATCGCTGTAGACGGCTTGTTTCATGTCACCGTCCTTCATATCCAGATACGACATTTTGAACAGATCATTGGAAAGGACAGTGGAGCGTATGTATTGCTTCAGCAGCACTTCGGGCATTTCGTCTGCCGGTGTTACGAAGTCCTGTACGCAGTCTTCCTTACCGATACTCCAGAAGGGCCATTCCTTATCGAGAAGTGTGATCTCCTTGCAGGCAAGACCGCCGAGAGCATCGGCCTTGAAGTTGATTTCCAGATAGGCGCCAACTTCAATGAGCAAAGCGCCGCTGTAATTTTGTGATCGTCCCTGGGAGGCTGTGTACTTCAGCTCGTAGTAGAAGTATCCCCACAGCTTGGCATATACACCGGCCTCTGCCGTAAAGCCCACCGAGGCAATCTCTGTGGACAGAAGTCCAATCGCAAATTCCACCTCAACGCCTGCCTTGATGCCCAGATGGCCCATGGCATAGAAGGTAAATTCGTATGTTTCTTCCTGAATATCGATCACGTCGTTGCTGATGTTGCCGGCAAATACGTTGATGTGATACAGGTACCGCTTGGCGTTTATGTATTCAAAGTCGAATCCGACGGAAACGCTTGCCTTCACCTGCACGACGAACGTAGCCGCAAACTTTATGGCAATGATCGGCAGCATGGGAGGCGTGCGGATTTCCTTTTTCACCAGTTCTTTTTCGATCAGGTTAACCCATTCGGCTTCACTTTCCAGCATTTCTTTGTATTTTTTCTGAAGAGCGCTGTTGATGGTTTGGGCGCCTTCATCGTCGCCGTCACCATCGCCGTCCTCTTCTTCCTTGCTGTCCAGAATTTCCTTGATCTGCTTGGCAATGTCGATGCCCTTGTTGATCTTTTCGGTGATGGCATCTACTTTTGCATTGCCGCTGGATTCTTTTTTATCGTCGTCTTCCTCTTCCTCTTTTTCTGCGGTAATCATCTGTGCTTCGATTTCGATACCGGTGTAGTCAAAGAGGTCCACATTGGCGGTTACACGGTATTCGGCGATATAGGGGAAGATGCCCCATACTTTCCAGACTGCTTCACTGGAAGCACCGATGGAAATACGCATTTCCTGCTCGAAGGAGCCGGTTACGGTGATTACCAGGGCAGCGTCGATGTTCTCACTGGGGGTAATGGTAATCTTGATGCCTACGTCCAAGGTCAGCCGGAGTCCGGAATATCCGTCAAAATGTTTCAGATGGGTGGAGATGGAAGCTTTCAGCTTTTCGTTCTCTACCTTTACCTTGTTGTTTGAGGCCATCAGGCGGATCTCTTCGGGAGACAGGGGCGTGCCGTCATCCAGCGTAAAGCGGATGTCTGTCAGATTGACATCATCCTTCCACTGGGTGAAGCTGTCCGTGGCCAGCGCCAGCGATGCCAGATACAGAGCAGCTTCTTCTGCGAATCCGCTGTCGATGGCCTGCTGTTCAATAGCAGATTCCAGCTGTGTAACGTCTACTCCTTCCAGCATTTCGGAACCTTGTACCTGATCCTGTACGTACACGTCCATAGCCGCCTGTACGTCTTCCCAGGCAACGGCGGTGTATGTAATTACGGTAACATCCGTGCCGGCAAGGACATTTTCAATCAGTGCATAGCCAATGGTGGATTCGCTTTCGCCGATGACGCCCGTGTAGAAAAGCAGGTAGTCGCCTGCATCCACTGTCGTCTGGGAATCCAGATCGATGTTGGCGTATACGTCAGCGGAGAAATCCAGATATTTGTTTTCCAGCGTGACCGTGTTGGGTGCCGTATCCTGATCCAGATCTGCCGGGATGGGCAGTACGTCAGGGGTGAAGATAACCTGTTGTGCGTCAGCGTTTTTATAGCTGATGCGCTTGCCGTCTACTGCAATGATTTCCACGTAGGCAAGATCGCCGTTTTCTTCATCCGTGCTGTCAAGTGTTCTGAGATCCGGCCGCAGACCGGCGTAAACGGCCGCCACGTCACCTACGTGCAAGGTGAGCGTGCCGTTGTAGGTAAAACTACCCGTTGTCAGATCGGCAGGACCTACGGTGCCGTCCACTTCCGCTTCGTACAGCGCGATGCTGAGGGAGGAAACCTGTACGCCGTCGTTGATGATGTCACTGATCTCTTCCATGGGGATAAAGAGCATATCCTTGGCAATGGTGAGATTCAGAACCTGGTCCTTCTTCGTGGTGAAGTTGAACTCACGAACGGTGGCAAGTTCACCCTGGAAAGAGAGTCTGGTGTCGTGCAGCGTAGCACGGAAGGTTTTACCGGCATCGAAACCGCCGTTTCCGGAGATTACGTAGATGCCGCTGTCGCCGGATACGGTGAACAGATTCGTCTGACTGCTGTCAGCGACCACTTCCACCTCAATAGTGCTCTGCACCTGCTGTGCGGTCAGTGTGGGATCTGAGGACAGAACCACAATCTTAAAATCTGCCCCTACATCCATGGCGGAAGCAAAGGTGGGAGATTCCACCGGCTGCATCTCTTCCGTCTTCAGATAGCCTGCATAGAGGATGACATCCGAAGTGATGGTATCCTTGTCCGCTGCCAGTTTGGTCAGGGCGTTGTCATAGTACCAGCCGGTAAAGATGAATCCCTTGCGGTACGGCGTAGGCAGTTCGGAAACGGGTGTGCCGTTTGCTACCGTGGTTATATCAAGCGGCTGCCCGCCGTTGGTCACAAAGGTAACCTGGCAGATGCTGCTGGGATTATGCCAGCTGGGCAAAAATCCGGGCCAGATGTTGGGATACTTGTTGGGGGTAACTGTAGGCGTTGTGGTGCCGGAAGATGTGTTTCCTTCACCGCCGCCAGCCGTATCCTCTACAGGCGGATATGCGATGCTTACACGATCACTGGGAACACCCGGTTCTTTGTTCCATACGGAAACGATCCGATCCGTACGCATGCACAGCGTGGCGGCTTCCGCACGGCTGGCGTTGCTGTTCGGATGAAAACGGACGCCGTCACCGTTGAGAAGACCGGCAAACCACAATTTCAGGACAGCCGTCTGTGCATAATCGGCCACCTGCGCGTAGTCTTCGGGAAGCGAGGTAATCTCCTCGCCTGTTTCATACTTTACGTTGAATTTATCAAAATAGCGCACGAAAAAGACCGCCATTTGCTGACGGGTAATCAACGCATCGGGCGAGAACTGGTTTTCGCCGGTGCCGAGCGTAATGCCGTATTCGGACGCCCACTTTACGTAGGGCGCATAATACGCATCGGCGGCAACGTCCGCAAAACCGGAATCGCCGGAATACTTATCTTTTTCCACGCCTGCCATTCGTCCCAAAACCGTTACGAACATGCCGCGTGTCATGGTTCCCTGCGGGTCAAAGGTTTTATCTGTGACACCCGTAAAGAATCCGTTGAGCCGTACGTACTGTACGGCATCGTAGTACCAGTCATCCTTTTTCACGTCCTGAAAAGGATTGACGTTCATTTCGACTGCATTTCTCACATCCTCTGCAATAACTGAAATCACCGATGCGGGGATCAGTGAGGTCAGCATACAGAAAAGAAGCAGCCAGCTCAGAACTCTCTTTTTCATCGCTTATTTCCTCCGGAAGTATTTTCGGCACACTTTTTTCACGCCGTACGACGTGCAGAATTATGCCGGAGACTTTATACGCCCGTATTATAACATATATTTCTTTAGGAATTGAAAAAAAGAATGAAAGGATTTCTGCAAGGAATGAAATGCACGTGTATGGGGTGTGATGCAGAGCTTTTTTCTGTTTTTTGAGTTGCGGCAGGGGAAAAGAAATTGCCAGCGCGGGGGCAAAGGGAGTCGTGGCAATTGGCACCTTCTCCTTTGTCGGGCGTATTATCAGATGCTAAGAAATCAGCCAAAAGAATGCTGGAAACACTACAGCTTTTGATGAGAGAAAAACGAGTCCGCAACGTCATCATTGCGGACTCGTTTTACAAATAAGGTTCTTTCCGTTATGCCTGCAAAGGCAGTGCACGTTCACTATAAATCGGATTACTGATAACTTACCGTAACGGATTCGATACGGGGCGTACCGCAGGCACACTTTGCACACAATGCCAGAC
>JAZQDY010000189.1:0-4126 GCA_045547015.1 Eubacteriales bacterium
GATAAGACCTCTGAGCGAGTCGGGTTTGGAGGGGAATACCTCGTTTACGTCAAGTCCCGCCATGCGGCAGCATTTTCTTACCGGTACGCCCATGGGAATGAGCAGATCGCCGTTTTCCTCCACGATGATATTGCAGCCGGAGTAGCTGTTGTTCTTCCAGAGATATTCCTTATTCATAGGATCCTCCGGATTGAATTCGTTACCGTCTTCGTAAGAGATAAGCTGATAGAACACGCTGCCGTCCGGGCGGCGTACGCGCAGATAGGAGTGATCGGAGAGCGTAGAAGGACCGCTGTAATTCCAGATGTGGGACATGGCATATTCATGCCCGTCTATGTAGATACGTTCAAGGCCGATGCCTACGTAATGATCGAGGGCAGAGTTCTTATACTCATAGGACGGATTATAGGGGAAAGAGCGTTCGTGGGGCCCGTACTTCTCCGTTTCTGCTTCTTCTTTGGGCAATGGTTCCCATTCGCCCCAGGTTCTGCCGTTGTCTTCGGAGTAGCGGCGGTATCCGCCTGTGCCGAAGTCAGACTCGGAAGAGCTGCTGAGATATTCGACACGGGTAAGTCCTTCAAGATCGGTGTATTTCTGCCGGATCCCTTCGTAGGCTGCTTCTTTCAGCGCGTCCCGGTATTTTTCAGCTTTTACAGTAATCATGAAAAAATTTCTCCTTGGTGATTCCATTTATTCCGTTACGGAAATCTCATAGTGCCATACTTCGCCTTTGAACAGAGGTTCATCAGCAAACTGACCGCGCTTGGTCATGAGAATTTCAAAATGTCCGGTTTCTCTGTTCTGGTACAGGCAGAAGTTGGACAGCTCGATCCGTTCGCTTTCGCCTTCTCTGCGGTCATCGATAACGGTGAAGGATTCCTTTTTCGCCGTACCGTATGTTTCGTCTACCTCGACGATCTGCAGCGGCCAGCGGGGATCGTTGCCCTTGATGCGGTGGTCGGTGATGTTGCCGATCCAGTAGTGCTTGCCGGTTTTTGCATCCTCGATAAAGTAAGAGATGGTGGCAGAAGAATAGATTACCTCGCCGTCATCAAAATGCCAGGGCATGGGCTGGGTGAAGGTCTTTCCTCCATCATCGGACCAGCAGTACCATTTGAAGCCGGGGGTGCCGGGTTCAATGCGTGTGTTCCAGCCTTTGTTCGGAATATTGGATCCGCGGAACACGATGACGATTCTGCCGGAATGCAGAAGTACGATGGTGGGTTCATCCACGCCCCGGGAGGACTGTAAATCGGAGATAAGGATCGGGCGGGAGGGGATGAATTCGTATTTTTCCCCGTTCCATACGCCGCGGATCATCATAAGACCGCGCAGCACCTGGGGACAGCTGGGGAAGATCTCATTTACATCCGCACCGGCGATCTCACAGCATTTTGCCATGGGAACGCCGATGGGAAGGAGAATATCACCGTTGTTGTCAAAAACGAGATTGGATCCCTGATAAGAGATGTTTTTTGTGCTGTAATCGGGGTGCATGGGATCGTCGTGATTGAATTCCGCACCCTCCTCATACCGTACCAACTGGAACTTTCTTTCCCCGCCTTCCGGGCGTACGCTGATATAGGTGTGGTCGATAAGTCCGGACGGATCCCCTTTCCAGAACAGGGAAAGACCGTGGGAGTGACCGCCCTTGAACAGGCGCTCCATGCCCAGTCCTACGTAATGCTTATGAACGGGATTCCATATTTCCGTGGGATTGGCAGGGAAATTGCGCTCGTGCTCGCCAAGCTGCTCGTATCCGTTTTCCACGTATACGTTTCGCCATTCACCCCAGGTTTTACCGTGATCCTCACTTACGCGCTGATATTCATCGTCAGAAAAGTCGGAGGAAGCGGAAATGGACATATGCTCATGCATGAGACCGCCTTCCCGGTTCACATAGCCACGGGAAAACCATTCTACGGTCTGGTTATCCAGTGCTTCCCGGTACTTTGTCGCTTTTACTGTAATCATGGGGATATCCTCCTTGTGATGCAGGTCAATCCGAAACGGTGATTTCGTAGTGCCAGACCTCACCCTTGAACAGCGGTTCGTCTGCAAACTGACCCCGTTTGGTCATGAAAATTTCGAAGTTTCCGTTTTCGCGGTTCTGGAACAGATTGAAGTTGGACAGCTCAATCCGTTCGCTCTCGCCCTCACGGCGGTCGTCAATTACGGTGAAGGATTCCTTTTTCGCCGTGCCGTAGGTTTCATCGATCTCCACGATCTGAAGCGGCCAGCGGGGATTGTTGGCATACACGTGATGATCGGTGATGTTGCCGAACCAGTAATGTTTGCCGGTCCGTTCGTCCTCGATAAAGTAGGAAATGGTGGCGGCGGAGTAGATGACCTCGCCGTCGTCAAAGTGCCAGGGCATAGCCGGGGAGAAGGTCTTGCCCCCGTCGTCGGACCAGGTGTACCACTTGAAGCCGGGGGTGCCGGGTTCAATGCGGGTGTTCCATTTGGAGCTTCGCATGTTGGAGCCCCGGAATACGATTACGATCCGACCGGAGTTCAGCCGTACGATGGTGGGTTCATCCACACCGCGGGAGGACTGCAGATCGGAAATAAGAATCGGGCGGCTGGGGAAGAATTCATACTTTTCCCCGTTCCAAACGCCTCGTATAAACATCAGATTGCGAAGAACCTCGGGACAGCTGGGGAAAATCTCGTTTACGTCCGCACCGGCAAGCTCACAGCACTTTTTTGCAGGTACGCCGATGGGGAAGAGAATGTCGCCGTTTGTATCGAACACCAGATTGGAGCCGCGGAACGCGATGTTCCGGGTGCTGTAATCGGGATGCAGGGGATCGTCGTGATTGAACTCGCCGCCCTCTTCGTATTTTACCAGCTGATGGAATTTCTCGCCGTTTTCAAAGCGAACGCCCACGTATACGTGGTCAATAAGACCGGTGGGATCGCCTCTCCAGAAGGCGGCGAGTCCCTTTTCGTGACCGCCGTTGAAAATGCGTTCCATGCCGAGATCTACGTAATGCTTGTGCACCGGATTCCACTTGCCGTTTATATTGGCAGGATAATTCCGTTCGTGCTCACCAAGCTTTTCGTATCCGTTGGATACGTACACGTCCTTCCATTCGCCCCAGGTTTTGCCGTTGTCCTCGCTGATGCGCTCGTAGGATGCGTCGGAGAAGTCAGAGGAGGAGGAAATGGTTTTACCCTCCTTCATTCGTACGCCCTCCCGATCCAGATAGCCGCGTCCAAACCATTCTACCGTTTTATTGTCCAATGCTTCCCGGTATTTCGTTGCTTTTACTGTAATCATAGAAAACCTCCGTCAGGTATCTCTCATATGTGAACGTTAGTCCAGCGCAATGTCGTAGTGCCAGGGTTCTCCCTTATAGGAGGTGCCCTCAAACTGATCGTATTTAGAGAGATACAGCTCAATATGCCCGGTTTCCCGGTTCTGCAGGAAATTGAAATTGGAAAGCTGTACTCTCGGGGAATCGCCCTCGCGGCAGGTGTCGATCACGGTGTAGGATTCTTTCTTTGCCGTGCCGTAGGTTTCGTCGATCTCTACGATCTGCAAGGGCCAGCGGGGACTGTTGCCGCTTACCTTGTGACCGCTGATGTTGCCGATCCAGTAGTGCTTGCCGGTGCGTTCATCCTCAAAGAAATAGGAGATGGTGGCGGCAGAATAGATGACCTCCCCGTCGTCGAAATGCCAGGGGATAGCGGGGGTGAAGGTCTTCCCGCCGTCATCCGACCAGCAGTACCACTTGAATCCGGGGGTGCCGGGTTCAATCCGGGAGTGCCAGTTGCTGCTGAAATAGTTAGAGCCGCGGAATACGATCACGATTCTGCCCGAGTTCAGCCGTACGATGGTGGGCTCATCCACGCCCCGGGAAGACTGAAGATCCGAGATCAGAATGGGGCGGGAGGGGATGAACTCATATTTTTCGCCGTTCCAGACGCCTCTTATAAACATCAGATTTCGAAGAACCTCCGGGCAGCTGGTGAAGATCTCGTTCACGTCCGCGCCGGCGATCTCGCAGCATTTTTTGGCAGGAACGCCGATGGGGAAGAGAATATCGCCGTTCGTGTCGAACACCAGATTGGATCCCATGAAGGAGATATTCCGGGTGCTGTAATCGGGATGCATGGGATC
>JAZQDY010000190.1:0-2316 GCA_045547015.1 Eubacteriales bacterium
AATCAAAGTAAAAAAGGATCCTGAATTCGAAAAGCAGCGTATGGAACGACTCCTGGAAAAAGAAGAACGGCGTGCAGAACGCGAGGCTGAGCGTCAGGAACGCGATGCCAAGAGAGAAGCCGAAAAAGCGGCAAAAAGAGAATCCGGCGGTATCAAAAACAATCTGAAAGCACTGGGCGGAAAACTTCTCTGCCGCATGGCGATCGGCGGCGCCGCACTGCTCTCCCGAAATGCAGACGAGGTCAACCGGCTGAACGTATTCCCCGTTCCGGACGGAGATACGGGTGACAATATGCGTATGACCATCGAAAGCGGTATTGCCGCTATTGAAAACATGGACTCCGATGATCTGGGTGAAATCATGAACGCCCTCTCTCACGGCATGCTTCTCGGTGCACGCGGCAACTCCGGCGTTATTCTCTCCCAGTTCTTTGCCGGAACAGCAAAAGGTTTCCTTGGAAAAGAAACGGCAGACCCGACCGTTCTCGGTCATGCACTGGAGCTTGGTGTACAGCAGGCGTACGGCTCCGTTATGACCCCCACTGAAGGAACCATTCTCACCGTTGCCCGTGAAGCCGTAGAATACGCCGTTTCCCATATCACCGCTGAAAGCAACATCCGCACGTTCTTTGCCGATCTGGTGAAGGAAATGCACGCTTCTCTGGATCGCACCCCGGAAATTCTTACCGTTCTCAAAGAAGCCGGCGTGGTTGACAGCGGCGGCGCTGGGCTTCTCTATATCATGGACGGATTCAATCGTGTTCTGAACGGCGAGGAAATTATCCCCGATAAGGGAAACACCACAGACAAAACCGCGCCGAAGCCCACCGTATTCACTTTCAACGCCGACAGCGAAATGACTTACGGTTACTGTACCGAACTTCTCGTACAGATCACACGGCGCAAAGCGGATCCGGATCATTTCGATGTAGAGAAACTAAAGGCATTTCTCGCCGAAATCGGCGACTCCATCGTCGCTTTTGTAACGGACGGTATCGTGAAAATCCATGTACACACATTTACCCCGGATAAAGTGTTGGCGCACTGTCTGACGTTTGGTGAATTCCTCACCGTGAAGATCGAAAACATGTCCGTACAGCATACCGAGTTGTCACCGGCTGACGAAGATGCACCCACCGAAAAACAGGAAAACGCCGCTGCAGACACACCTACCCTCCCACAGAGCAAAAAACGATACGGCATTGCTG
Organism: Eubacteriales bacterium; assembly: GCA_045547015.1. Taxonomy (GTDB): domain Bacteria; phylum Bacillota; class Clostridia; order Oscillospirales; family CAG-272; genus SIG701. The sequence continues at coordinate 1,209 of JAZQDY010000190.1, forward strand.
CAGTATCAAACGGCCCCGGCATAGACGCGCTCTTTACCGAACTGGGCGTAGATCAGATCATCTCGGGCGGCCAGACGCAGAACCCCTCTACCAACGATTTCCTCGCCGCTTTTCAAAAGATCTCCGCCGAGCACATTTTTGTCTTCCCCAATAACGGAAACATTTTGATGGCGGCACAGCAGTCGGCGGCTCTCTATAAGGATGCCAACATTCATGTAATCCCCTCCAAAAGCATCGGCGCAGGTTACGTTGCCATTTCCACCGCAGATCTGACAGCAGAATCTCCGGAACTCATCGAATCCGCCATGAAAGAAGCGATGAGTCGTGCTACTGCCGGCTATGTATCTCCCTCTATCCGGGATGCGGATATTGGCGGGATAAAAATCAAAAAAGGCGATACGATCGGTGTGATCGAAAAGGAGATTATCCTGGCCGAGGAAGTTTGTCTTACCGCCGCGGAACGTCTTGCTTCCCGCATGCTCAATCTGCCCGAAAAGTTCATGCTGACGATCTTTGTCGGTAAAGACGCCGCAGAAAGCGACACAGAGGCACTCACAGAATATCTAACGAAAGAATTCCCCCACTCCGAAGTTTATTTCATCGATGGCGGACAGGCTATCTACCCCTATCTGTTCGTTGCCGAATAAGAATCATAAAAAGTAAGGCGGTGCCCAAACACCGCCTTACTTTTTATTCGTATTTCGTCGTTCCCAGATGCTCAGCTTCGGCAATTTCAAAACTCATCATATCCTGACCGAGAGCCAACACATCCCGATCACATCCTGCAGAGGACATGTCCGCAATGGCACTGCGCATCCGGTTGGCGCTGTCCCGGGAACTAACGCGCAGAAGCCGCGCTAATTCGTCCTGGGTGACACTGCCCATGGTTTCCATCATTACGCCGCCGCGTACGCTCAGCTTGTTCATAAGCGGAAACGTGATGCCGCTGATTCCTTTTTCATTCATTAGTTGTTCGGCACGGTTGACGTAGCCGGTGTACGCTTCCAGCTGGGTAACCGTATCCTTTCTCAGTTGCTCACTGGTGATTTTCGGCAGCATACCGGTTATCGCTTCACAGCCGCTTTTCGCCCCGATATAAATTGTCCGG
>JAZQDY010000191.1:0-4983 GCA_045547015.1 Eubacteriales bacterium
GCTTCTATAACAACGAGAGAATCCAGTCAAAATCAAAACTGACTCCGCTTGAAAAACGAAGCCAGTTTGTCGCTTAATTTTTATATTTGCTACCTTGGGACTCTTTTTTTGTGCTGTCCGTACATTTTGGGGCAGAACAAATCACTCTCCCCTTCTCTTTTCTCCATCAAATTGCAAAAGTATGAATTTTCTGAAAACTCTCCCGGTTTCTGTTGACTTTTACCTTAGGTCATATGTTAAAATCCTTGTATCATAGGCAGCAATATGCTATACTGTTAACAGAGGGGAGAGGTGATGCAGATGAAAGTTTCTTTGTGGTACGTTCTGCGGGAATTCCGCACCCGTCCGAAACGGTTTTTGTCTCTGGTAGCGGTCAGTGCCGCTATCCTTTCCGTGATGATTCTGGTAGTCCTGTGGGAAGAGGCCGCCTGGCGAGCCGACGTGATGCCGGCACGGGAGGAAAACTACCATTTCTCCTTTTACAATCTGACAGATGCGGACAAGGAATACATCAAAAAGCAGCCCTGGACGAAAGAGACCTACGATTTGTACCGCAGTGCACAGGACCCTGCCTACGCCAATACGTTCCGCGTGCGTGTCAAAGAAGAATATTGGGGCAACGCCATCGGCTGTGCCCGACAAATCCTGATTTCCCGAAACCTTCTGAACCGTGCTCCGTACAAAAAGATATACAGCGACGATTACCAGATGCAGTATAAAAAGCTCTTGGAAAGATGGTATGGCATGACGGTAAAAAACGGCGTCCGGATTGAAGATGCCGCCGCGCTGAATGCCCGCAATTTCGTTCTGCTCCAGTACATCCAGAACACCGGCTACACCATGCGAACCCAGAACGGATACATCATGCAGCCGGGTTTTCTGTCCTTTCTTTTCGTATTGGCGCTGTTTTTGGGTGCATCGATTCTGATTCTGGCCTTGGAAATGTACCGTTCCAATTTCAAAGAATACGGCAGTCTTCGGGCGCTGGGGCTGAAAAAGGAGCAGATTTTTTTCATCAATCTGTGGGAAAGCCTTTTCATAAACGTTCTGGCAATTCCTTTGGCGGCGGGGGCCACCTACGGCGCGGTACAGTTGTATTTTGCACTCACAGCAAAATATACGGCAATGGCGAGTGACGTATATTTCACCATTACCAATTACATTCCCCTGTCCGTGCTTTCACTCCTTGCTCTGTATCTGATCGTCACAGCCCTCGGCAGCACTGTTCTTTCTTGTTTTATGTATCGAAAAAAAGCTGTCATGTCCCTTCTGCGGGGTGAGGACACCTTCAAAATCCCCTTTGTTGCGAAAACCTCTACCCGATTTGAAGATGCATGGGGCATCGGCGCATACGGCACGCTGTACGGCGTACGCGCCCGGGCAACCCTTGTACGCTTTACGCTGATTGTGGCGATCATGCTGCCGCTTCCTACTATGTATCTTTTGCAGGGCGTGGGCATGCTCACCATGCTGGACACCCCCTCCCGTATCGTGGAAGCCATCTACTCTGCCTTTCAGATCGCCGCCGTCCTGATTACTACGCTTTCGGTCACCTATTCCGCCTCCCGGATGCTGGCACAATCCCGCGCCCAAGAACTGGCAATTATACGGGCACTGGGCGGCAGCAGGAAGGACGTCCGCCGGGTAACCTACCCGGTGGCCGCGGCACAGGCTGGGGCAATTCTGCTTCTCTCCCTGTTCGTAAACGCCGCTATCAGCAAAATTTTCTCCACCGGCAACTATATCGGCTCCACGGAAGGAGCCAAAGCAATCAGCGAACTTGTGAGCATTGTCATCGTTTATGCGGTGAGCACCACGTTTTTCGTGATTCCCTCCGCCTTCAGCGGACTGCTCACGTTCCTGCATGGATTTTTCCGCCGCCCGATTATTACATCGATTCGGGAACAAGAGTAACCGGACAGTCAGGGAAGGAGTTTTCGTATGAGAAAAAGCAGAAGCACCGAAAAGGTAGTGATCCCGGAAGAAAACGTACTCGTGTGCCGGGGGCTCACCAAATCCTATTTCCAGGGAGATACTCACATCAAAGCGGTCAATGACTGCTATATGACCGTAAAGCGGGGCGAATTTGTCTCCATTATCGGCACGTCCGGCTCGGGCAAATCCACCCTGCTCCATATGCTTGCCGGGCTGGATGAGCCAACAAGCGGCAAGGTATATCTTGCCGGTCAGGATCTTTTCGATATGCCGGACCGGGAACTTTCCCGCTACCGCAACCGACGGATCGGTTTCATTTTTCAATCGTTCAATCTTCTGCCGGTACTGACAGCCAAGGAAAATATTCTGATGGTGCAGAAAATCGCGGGAGGTACCCATTATCCCGGATATCTGGATACGCTGGCCCGTCTTCTCAAAATTGATGACCGTCTGCATCATCTTCCCAGTGAACTTTCCGGCGGTCAGCAGCAGCGCGTTGCCGTGGCGCGGGCGCTCATTAACCGGCCGGATATCGTATTCGCCGACGAACCTACCGGAAATCTGGACGAAGAATCCGCAGGAGAACTGATAAAACTCCTGCTTGAAACACGGGCGGAGCTGGGACAGACGCTTGTCATGGTCACCCACGACAAGAAGATCGCTGAAATGGCGGATCGGGTGTATTCCATGCAAAGCGGCACGCTGAGGGAACTGTGAACCCTTTTTCGCAAAAAATATCCCCAAAATTCGCGGATTTCTATTGACAGATTCTGCACGGTATGATATAATTTCTGAAGAAAAGCGATGACGAAGAGGATCGGTTATTCGTCTGCACAGAGAAGTGGCGGTCGGTGCAAGCCACGGCAGACGTCCCCCGTATTTGTAGCTTCTGAGCCGGGAAGAAGAAAGCAGTGTGCAAGTAGAACTTCCCCGTGATTGCCGCGTCAGTGCATAGGACTTGCCTGAGTCCAAGAGTGGTACCGTATTTTCGGTGCAATTTGAGTGGTACCGCGGGTGAATGTTTTTTCGCTCGTCTCAAGGATTACATCTTGGGACGGGCTTTTTTCGTCCCGGTAATGAGGAGATCACATGAAACAAGGAATCAAAGGACTGGACTACAAGATCCTGGAGATGGCGGGCCGTATCCGCGACCTTCGGGAAATTGAAGGACTCACCACAGCCGATATGGCCAAAAAGACCGATATCTCTGAAGCGGAGTATATCGCCTGCGAAAACGGTCAGAGCGAGTTCACCTTCGCCTTTATTTACCGCTGTGCCCTGGCCTTCAACGTAGACGTTACCGATATTATCGAGGGTAAGAGCCCTACGCTGAAAACCTACACGGTCACACGCAAGGGCGGCGGTCAGCAGATCGAGGAAGCCCACGGCATGGTGTACTACAACCTTGCCTCCTCTTTCAAAAACAGAATCGCAGAGCCCCTGTACGTACGTCTGGCATATGATGAAGAGGCCACCCACCGGGATATTGAAATGACTACCCACGAGGGTCAGGAATGCGATATCGTTATCAGCGGTACGCTGAAAATCCAGATCGGCGGACACAAAGAAGTCCTGCACGCCGGTGACAGCATCTACTACGATTCCTCCATCCCCCACGGTATGATCGCCGCGGATGGGGAGGACTGCCTGTTCTACGCCATCGTGCTGAATCCCTCCGGTGCGGAGATTGAGGAATTCTCCATCGCCGCCAAGGAGCAGATTACGGAACCGAAACGGGTGGACGAGCAGAGTGCCGAGCGTATTTACAACCGATTTATCGACGTTGCGGAGGACGAAAACGGCACGCCCACGTCCATCACCTTCAAGAATACAGAAAACTTCAACTTTGCCTTTGACATCGTGGATGCACTGGGCAAGGCAAAGCCGGATAAGACCGCTATGTATTATCTCTCCGGCGATAAATCCTTTGAGCATCGGTTTACCTTCTCCGAAATGGCGAAGGAATCCGCCCGGTGCGCCAACTACTTCAAATCCCTGGGCATAAAGCGGGGCGACCGTGTACTGCTCATTCTGAAGCGCCATTATCAGTTCTGGATGGCAATGCTGGGGCTGAATAAACTGGGTGCCGTGGCGATCCTCGGCTCCAATCAGCTGCTGGAGCACGATCTGGAGTACCGCTTCACCCTGTCCGGTGCCACCACTGTCATCTGCACCGCCGACGGCGACGTAGCCCATCAGGTGGAACTGGCGGCGGCAAAATGTCCCTCCGTTGTAAACAAAATTCTGGTAAACGGAACGCGGGAGGGCTGGCGCTCCTTTGATGAGGAATACACCATGTATTCCAGCCATTACGACCGCACCCCCGACGCCCCCGGCGGGGACGATCCGCTGCTTGCCTTCTTCACCTCCGGCACCACCGGCTATCCGAAGATGGCAGTACATAATCACAAATATCCCCTGGGCCATTTCCATACAGCCAAATACTGGCACTGCGTCAATCCCGAGGGTCTCCACTTCACCATTTCCGATACCGGCTGGGCGAAAGCTATGTGGGGCAAGCTGTACGGACAGTGGCTCTGCGAGGGTGCTACCTTTGTATACGACTTCGACCGGTTCGATGCCGCACAGATCCTGCCTCTGTTTGAGCAGTACAGCATCACCACCTTCTGCGCACCGCCCACCATGTACCGCATGCTGATTAAGGAAGACCTGACCAAATACAACTACTCCACCCTGGAGCACGCCTCCACCGCAGGTGAGGCACTCAATCCCGAGGTATTCAAGCAGTTTGAATCCGCCACCGGTCTTCGCATCATGGAAGGCTTCGGACAGACGGAAACCACCTGTCTTCTGGGCAACCTGGCCGGTACCGGACACAAGATCGGCTCCATGGGCAAGCCCTGCCCCATTTACGATATTCACTTGCTTGACGCCGACGGCAACGACGTGGGCGACGGTGAAACCGGTGAAATCTGTATCCGCGTTGCGGACGGCGCACCCTGCGGCCTGTTTACCGGCTACTACAACGATCCCGACAAGACCGCCGAGGTATGGCACGACGGTTACTATCACACCTGTGATCTGGCA
>JAZQDY010000192.1:0-4846 GCA_045547015.1 Eubacteriales bacterium
CGTGCCCCGATAGCTCAGTAGGATAGAGCGAACGCCTCCTAAGCGTTAGGCCGCTGGTTCGATTCCAGTTCGGGGTGCCATACAGCTCATCCGGTGCGGATTTCCGCACCGGATGTTTTTTATCTGCGAAATTTATTCTGCCGAAACGAATGCAGCAATCTCCGCTTTTCTGTTAATCATGTGATTATCGTAAATAGCGAAACCGTTCTCAAAGTTTCTGTACATCCACAGATCCTTGTGCTCAGCACGGATGGTGTCAATCAAATTGAAAAGCTCCTGTCGCTTTTCTTCGGTCAGTTTCTTCGTTGTCTTAATCATGCAAAGCTCGGCACCGAGAATCAGCATATCAGTATTGACAAGTGCTTCTCTCTTGAGACGCTCATCAAACTGCGCTGCCGCAATATCCTTGCGTACGTCGTAGAGATAGTTGATCGTATTATTGAAATAGAAACTCGTATCGCCGCACATAGCGTGGTCGTATACATTGACTGCATCCACCGTATCGTTGGGCCGCATTTTGGAAAGCGGGATCATGGTCGCGTGTGCGATCATGGACATACCGTGCGTCACGTGAGGCTCATACAGATCGTATCTGCCGAGACGGTACAAAAGCTCCGTAACGCCCTTACAGTGGAATACGTTCTCGTCCAGATACTCCATGGCACCGTAACGGAATTCGTGCTTGAAAAGGTTCAGCGTTGCGCCAACCTGCGGCGTGCCGCTGTTCCAGCCGTACTGCGCAGCCATTGCCGCCGGGAAATAGCTCTGAACGAGATACTGCGGGTGTCCTTCATGCGGATTGCTCCAGTCGGTAAGCATATAGCCGGCCGCACCGTATTTCTTCGCCAGCTCACCGGTAGTTCTTACGTTGAACTCCATAATTTCCACCCGGGAAGCAATGCCGCCCCAGGTCAGGTTGCCGGGCGCAATATAGAAACGGATGCCCTTCTCTTTCAGTGCACGTACTCTTTCCTCCATTACCTGGGTGGCGATCATGCCGTAGCCCCACTCCACAGCGGTAACATTTTTGGGGAATTTTTCGAAAGCCTCTGGGTAGTTGATAATCATATCGGCCCAGAAATGCACTTCCTTGCCGTATTTCTCATTGACGATTTTGTTCAGCTTGGTAAGATAACTTACAAAAACGTCGGCAACGCCCCGCTCCTTGCACGCCTGCTCCGTCTGATATTTGCCGAGGCCGGTAGCCTCATCCAGACCGATATTTACGTATTTGGAACGGAAATGCGGCAGGAGAGATCCGTATATCTTGTCCATCAACTCCACGGAACCGTCGTCAAGCGGATTGAGCGACCAGGTAATCTGCTTATCATCACCCAGTGCCAGATGACGCAGTTCGGGCTGGTCAACCCATGCCCTCATATGCCCGAAGCTGTTCTGGTTAGGCACAAGATCAATGAACCGATCGGCGCAATACTGATCGATCACCTTGATATCCTCCGGAGTCAGGCAGTCGAAATCCTTCGTGTACTCCGGGAAAGCCGCATACTTGAAGCAGAAATTATCCATATACAACTGGAATTCGTTGTACTTCATTTCCGCAAGAACGTCAATATAATCGAGAATCGTCTGCAGCTTCGGCACTCTGCCGCGGCTGATATCCAGCATATAGCTTCTTCTGTCGATATCCGGCTTATCGGAAATCTTGCACAGCGGAAGCATGCCATTGTTCTTCTTCACCAACTGACGAAGAGATGTCATGGCGCGGAATTTGCCTTCATCTGTTGCGTAAGCAATGGCGACACCGTTTGCGTCAATTTCAATGCTGTACTCTTCTTTGGCGAAATCCGCATTCTTTGCAAAATGGATTCCCATTGCATCTGATTTTTTATAGAAGTCAACAAGCGTCTTCTCGGAACTCACCTTGGAAAAATCATACGTTCCTTCAAAGTATTTTTCGGATATAGGCTTTGGAAAAATCATCATCGAACTCCTTATATGTAAAAGATTAAGAAAGCGTACACAAATACGTATGCTCATTATACCACAAGTGAAGCAGAATGTAAACAAACCAACATGCACTCTTGAGAAAGAAATTTGTTGTTTTCTATTGCATGTGGCACGGCAAAAGCGCCTGAAGACTATTCTTTATCCATGTCATCACGCAGTTCACGCGCCAATTTCTCCGGCGTGGTATTACAGAATTTCCGGACAGCATTATAAAATCCACTGTAAGACCGATACCCGACACGCTCGGAAATTTCCTCCAGCGTCATGGATGTAGTCTGCAGATACTTCTTCGCCTCCAGAATGCGCTGTTTTGCAATCAACTGGGCCAGACTTTCACCCATCAGCTGACAGACAACACGATCTGTCTGCCGCTTGCTGAGGTGAAGCTGCAGCATTAATTCCTCAATGGGATTCTCATTGGCATAACATTTGGAAATATAGTTTTCAATAGTCCAGCGGCGGTGGGTCTTATGCAGGGAACGATCCTCACGCGGCAGTGTTGCAGACAGCGACTCGTGTGCATCCTGATTGAGAAGAGAACACAGTTCAATGAACAGTACGGAAAGATATGCCTCCAGCATATGCTCTGCGGAATAGGATGATCTGCGGGCAAGCGTGCCAATCTTGCGGATCAAAGGAAGAAGTGAGGCGGCATTCAGTACACAGATGTTCTGAAGGCGCTCTAAAATCTCTGTATAATACGCATATTCGGAAAACAGACCCGGTGATTTCTTTTCCAGCTTTTCAAGACGGACGGCAAGCGAAGATCTTTCAATCTCATTTGAAGAATGCGGCATCGGATGAGAGGAAAGCGGCGGCACTGCACAAAGCATGCCCTCACCGATCAGAAGTGTACCCATCTCCGGATCCTCGATTTCCGCAAAACCGGATTTAACGTAGTGAAATTCATAACAATGGTGGAACTGTGTAACATTCTCCCAGGAATTACTGAATGCACACAGATTATCGGAACTGAAAAAACAAATCTCCATATCACCGATGCGGCACACTTTGTACGGGACCGCAGCGCTTGATGACATAGGGTTCATTTCATTGCCGGCATGTGGCTTCACGGATGGCATTTTTCAGTTTCCTCCTTCTGTTTGATTCTATCTGCGCATAGGACAGCACGGGAAACGGCGCTGTCAACAAACGGTCCGATTCCCTGCTCTGTGGGAAAATTTTCACTGCTTCTTTTCGATTTTATCCACAAAATACAACTCGTCACCTTCCAGCGCATCCGTTGCCGTCTTCCAAAGTCCGGCGGCATCCATCAGATAACTCTTTGCCCCGTGAACAAAATCGATATGCAGTGTTTTTTCATCAAGCAATCCTTCCACAATGGCAAATTTCGTTTTGTATCCGTGCTGCGTAATATAGTGTCGGTAATAATCGATATCATACGTTTCGTTTTCCATTACCATGGTATATTTTTTCGGTACGTCATCGAAAACATAGGACGTGCGAAAATGCTCCTCAACACCGTGCATGCTGGTGTTGCTGTTCATGCTGCATCCAAGCATGAGAATCTTGCCGCCATCTTCATGAAGTTTGTAAATCGGCGAATTTACACCGATGGGTGTGCGGTCGTTTTCGTGGCCGTCCACGTAAAAATCACGTTTATAACCGATCACAGAGCAGGAGTGGGTCGGGTTGATGCTTCGCCTGGCACCGTCCATATGACGGACATATTCGGAAATCGCTCCCACGCAGGAAGGCATCTCCCTATAATTGAATACCGGATTTTCCTCCGTTACGTAAGAAAAGGTAAAAGCGGGGGCTATCAGGGTTCCCGTATCGCCTATGACAGACAGAAGCGCGTTTATTACCGTTTCAATGCCGCCGTCAACGCCGCCCATGGATTTATAGGACGAATGAATCAATACGGCATCACCTTTCTGAAGGCCGATCCGGGAGAAATCTTCCTGAAGAATTTTATAATCTGCATTCATATCATGTTTCTCCGTTATGCAAACTGATTATTTTTCCTGGAGCACGCGTTTCATTTCATCGATAGCCGCCCCCAGAAGAACGGCTTCTTCTCCTGCTTTCGTCACCCGGCACGCGGCTTCGTAGCCGCCTTTTGCACACTGCTCAGCGGGAGGTATATACATAACCGTTCTGCCATGCTCGGTGACGGTACAGATTTCATTCTCCGGGAAGGCATCCGCGAGGGCATTGCCCGTAACGGAAAACGTTTCACCCGGAAATGCGGCAAAAATCAAATCCCCCACACGAAGCACCCCTAATGATATCTGAACCGTATCACCGGGATTTTCTTCGCCGTTCATGTATTTTAAGCGGAGAAACCCAAGAAGGGCTGCATACTTCTGGCGCTCAAGAGCGCGGAATCGTTCCGGAAGTGTTTTAGATATTGGTGCACTGACGTCTACAAAATTCTTTTTAACGCCATCCCGGACACGCATATCCACAGTAACTTTTGCATCAGCAAAGGAGTCAATCGGTGCAAAAGATACACGCTGCAGCGCTTCTGCAGCCTTCTGTGCAACGTACGTCCCGAGAACACGCTCCGTACCGTCGTACTTATCCTGCATTCCGGGAGCAATATCCCCGCACGGGCCATTGAAAAACAAAGAGATCCCCCCGAATTCCTTTTCCATATAAGCACGGACGTGGTAAGGATAGTCGGAGGAAAACGAGCCGTTACGGTTACAGCAGACAGCATGAGCCGCAAAGCGGACAACCGTTCCGAGGGGATTCCCGTTTTTATCCCGAAATTCCGCGGCAAATATGTGGCTGTCGCCGGGCAGAAACGGATCGTACGGCCGCTTCGTTTCACGCCGCCCGCACCAGGATATATGTCCCTCAATGATCGCACCAAGCGCATTTTCCACAAAGGGAGAGGCGTCATAGCCAT
>JAZQDY010000193.1:0-3387 GCA_045547015.1 Eubacteriales bacterium
CACCTCCTTTGGTCTATGAGTGATTAAAACCGGTTTCACTTATATAGACGGGAGCCAGAATCGAAAGGTTCATTTTGCTTTCAAAAATTAAACGGCACTCGACATTATTTCGAGTGCCGTAATTAACTGTTTTACGACCATCCGCCAATGCCGGACGGCTTATTTTAACCATTTTTCTCTATTTCCATGATGCGTGCCACACGCTCCGCGTGGCGTCCGCCTTCAAATTCATGATCCAGGAATGCGTCCACAATATCCAAGGCCAAGCCTTCGCCTACCACGCGCGCTCCCATGCAAAGTACGTTTGCGTCGTTGTGACAGCGGGTCATCTTTGCGGAGTACGGTTCGGAGCAGCACGCCGCCCGTATACCATGGATCTTGTTGGCGATGAGGCTCATGCCGATGCCCGTGCCGCAAATCAGAATGGCAAGATCTGCCTCTCCTTTTACTATCGCCCGGCAGGCGGGTTCGCCGTGATCTGGATATTCACAGCGTGCACTGCTGTCTGTGCCGAAGTCCAGCACTTCAAATCCTTTTTCCCGTACGTGGGCAAGTACAGCATTCTTTAAAATAAATCCGCCGTGATCGCAGGCGAATGCAATAATTTTCTTGCTTTTAGTCATGATCGTATCCTACCGTTTCTGTAAAAATCAATCGTGTGTCAGGTTGCATTGGCGAGTTTTTCTTCCCGCTCCCGCTCTGCCTGGGTTTTTCTGAGATACACAGGAATCAGCGATTGTGCCGTGAATACGGATTTATCCATCGCTTCGTTGTAAAGATCAAAGGCGGCTTCCGCCACGGCAAAAGCCGACGGATAGCGGAGTTGTACGGGTGTTGGGTGCAGGTTGTGCAAGGAGATCGCAGCGGAAGCCTCCCCGTAACCGTCTCCTGTCAGATGAATCGGTGCATCGTAGGCGGAAAGATATGCATCCAGCTCGGGGGCAAGAACAATACCGTCATCTGTCAACCGCTTCACCCGTTTGCCGTCCGATTGGAACAATGCGGAGTAAAACTGTGAACGCCGTGCACTGATGACCGGACAGAGAATACCGGAAAAACCGGCGATTCCGTATGCCATCGCCAAGAGGGAAGAAACGCCTACACAGGGTTTATCCGAGCCATATGCCAGCCCCTGCAGGGTGGCTGTGCCGATCCGGACGCCGGTAAAGGAGCCGGGACCTACGGCGCAGGCAAACAGATCGATATCGCTGACCGTGAGATGCAGTGCCTGCAGCATTTGCTCCACCATAGGGAGCAGGGTGGTGCTGTGTGTGTTTCCGGAAGAAAGGGAAGAGAGCGCCAGCATGTCGCCGTCCCGCCACAGAGCGGCGGAGGCAGTTTGTGCGGTACTTTCCAATGCAAGTATCAGCATGTGAGTCTCCTTTTCAGCAAAGCTGTCAGCGCATCGGGCAGCTCCAGTTCAATTTCACGGGAGGATTCTCCCAGTTTTCGTATGGTTACGGAGAAGAAGCGGTCCGGCTTTTCGGGAAGATGCTCGCTCCATTCCGCGATGCAGACGCCGCTGTTTACATACTCCTCAAAGCCGATAGATTCCAGAGAATCCGCATCCTCCATTCGGTACAGGTCAAAATGAAACAGGGGATACCCTCCCATGCGGTACTCGTTTACTACGGTGTACGTGGGGCTTTTGACACGGCTGCCCGGGGACAGCACGGATGCAAAGCCGCGTACAAAAGCCGTTTTTCCGGCGCCAAGATCGCCGTACAAGGCAACGAAGCAAGGTGTATCCGGTATAGATTCAGCAATGCAGGCTGCTAAGTGTGCACCGATGTCTTCCGTTTTTTCTACGCTTTCAGACAGCAAAACCGTTTTTGCCATGCGGGATCCCCTCTCTATCCGTCAATATGTGTATATTATAGCACAGATGCAGAGCTGTTCGCAATACGGGAAATAAAAAATATTTAAAAAACTCTTGCAATCTGTTTTGGAAAGGTGTATAATAATAGGGTCGATCCGCCCTTAGCTCAGCTGGATAGAGTATCAGATTCCGATTCTGAGGGTCGTAGGTTCGAATCCTGTAGGGCGGGCCAGAAAACCACTTGCGTGAGCAAGTGGTTTTCTTATATCATTCTGAATGGAGAAACATATGACAAAACTGTATCTGATCCGACACGGTGAGAGTGAAGCGAACAGTAAACGGGTGTTTGCCGGAAATTACGATATTGATCTCACTGCGCTTGGGTATCGGCAGGCAGAGCGTATCCCTGCTTTTTTCAAGGGGAAGCATATCGATGCCATCTTCGCCTCCGATCTGCTTCGTGCTTATCATACCGCTTGTCCGCTGGCGGAAGAGCGTGGGGTGAAGATAATAAAAGAACCGGCACTGCGGGAAATTTCCGCCGGTGCCTGGGAAGGAAAGCATTTTGATGATATCTTTGAAAAATATACGGCTGATTATACTGTATGGCGCAATGACATCGGCAGTGCCGTCTGTACTGGCGGAGAATCGGTGCTGCACCTGAGCCAGCGTGTTCTGGCGGCTATTGAGAAAATTGCCAATGCATATGAGGGGAAAACCGTGGTGCTCGCCACCCATGCCACACCGATCCGTTCTATGCTCAGCTTATGGGAGACGGGCAGTCTCGCCGGTATGCAGGGGTATAAGTGGGTGCCGAATGCCTCTGTCACGTCCGTTTCGTATGCGGACGGTACATTTACCGTGGAGCAGATCGGCTGCACCGATCATCTTGCAGATATGCTTACCGAGCTGCCGTCCAGCGTGTAAACGCCATTCATGGGTGACAGTTGCCGCAGGGTGTGTAGCCGGCGTCAATCAGTTCTTCTCTGGTTCCTTCATAAGACTTTTTGTTGGCTTCTTTCATCTGCTGAACGCTGGCACAGTCCGGATAGTGAAATCGCTTTGTGTTCATATTCAGGATATACCGCGTGTTCGATTCCGTTATCTGCGGTGTCTGTTCTGATGTTGTAACGGTATCCGTTTCCGACTGGGCAGGGGCTGGCGTTTGCTCCTCTTGTGACCGGACGGCGGTCATCGTAGCTATTGGCTCCCTGGGAGAGATCGTTACCGTGCGCGGATTTTTGTAACCGGCACTGAGCAGCGAAAGGATAATCAGCACACAGGCAATTATGAAATATTTTGATTTCATGCTACTTCCCCCTTGCTGTCTTCGTTTACCGTTACATTATAGCAGATTTTGTCGAAAAATACAAGCCGTGCTCATAAGGCATGATATAAAAATCCCGCCGGGTTGGCTTCGGGTGCTAAAGGACAGTTTTGAGAATTCGTTACCTACCGACAGAAAATAGACAGAGAATGTTTTTGCTTTCTCTGTCTATTTTTCTTGACAAGCACTGCATTTGTAGACACAACTGCCTTTATGTATACTAATTCACAAATTTATGATA
>JAZQDY010000194.1:0-6290 GCA_045547015.1 Eubacteriales bacterium
AAGGTGAGCGGTGCCTCGGGATCCGCCTCGTTCACCCGGTACATAAGGATCCGGCCGTAGTTGGGCTCGCATTCCTCCATATCGTACCGTGCCAGCATATACAGCGCCCCGTCCAGGGAAACGAACGTCCCCTCCAGGGTGCCGTCGCTTTTGCCCTTGCCCACGCCCTCCCACCGGGGATCATAGACGCAGGGCGGCGTATGTGCCCACACTTCGGGATCGGTGAGATCCGCGCCCACGGGGGCAGAGAGCAGGCACGGCCAGAACATTCTCTCCTTCCAGCATCCCACGTGATAATTGAACCAGATCCGCCCGCCGTGGACGATGGGCGGCTGGTTGCCGAAATCGATGCCGGGCACGCTGTTCACGGACGATCCCCGGACCAGCGCTGCGGGCGCATCAAAAGACCGCCCGAAATCCCGGCTTCGGCCGATGATAAGATCCCCGTTTTCCCGGGAGCACGCCATCATATAGGTATCGCCCTCATAGACGAACAGCCGTCCCCAGAAGCAGGGGAACAGATCGCACTGCCACTGCCACGACTGCCCCTCGTCGTCAGAGCGGAAAATCATGGTAAAATTCTGTCCGCCGGCACCGAACACGTCCATGGACAGAAGCCACGAGCCGTCCGCCTGTCGGACGGAGGAGGGGGAGCCGAGAAAGTGACCGGAGAAATCGTACCGGTCGTCCTCGGGATGGAGATACTGGATCACCTTTCCCTTGAAATCGCCGCACTGGAACAGAACCGCCGGGCTTTCCAGCCCGTCCTTGTCTCTGATTTTGAGCTCGTAGGTCTCCCCGGCACAAAGACCGGTGACCGTGCAGGAACGGATCCCGTCATACCGGAAAGCGGGGGCAAAATCGCCCGTATCCCGTTTTCGCAGAAGCACCGCACCGGTGTCAGCGCCATCGATAAAATCCACGGTGACGGAGGTTTCGTCGGGGGCAAGGCGGGTGATTACGATATCCCCCCGATCTTTAAAAAAGGGACGGTAAGGGGTATAGCTCCAACGGGTCGCGCCGTGGGCGTGCAGTATGGACATATAAGATCCTCCTTACGGAAAATTGATTTTTTCTCATTATAACACGCCGGCGCCTCCCTGCGCAAGAGCGAAATGAGACAAAAAGGAAATAAAATGGGACATTGCCTCCTGCGGGAAGAAGGACTCTCGCGCGGAGTCCTTCTTCACAACCTCGCGCCAAGCGGACAGAGAATCAAGAGAGTGCGAACACAGTTGTCTCTGTCCTCGAGGTTGTGCTCCGCACAACCTCCAATGATAATCCTGCTTCGCCCCTCTTGGAACACCCCGCGGGCGGCGCGTTTCAGATGCCAATGATGCCGAGCATCATTGCAGATGGGATGAAGAATGAGAAAACTGCTTGTTCAAATGCCCATCTGCCCGAGATTTGCCTGACGACAAATCTCGCAAACCAATTCTCCTACGGAGAGATACTGCCGCAATAAGCGGTGCCGAAAGTTTTTTCAGCCGCCCGGACCTTCGTTTGAAGACGCGGCCACGGGAACCCCCAAAACTCGCTTCGCTCGTTTCGGGGAACCCCTACCGCCGCGATAAGCATGCGTTAATTCATCGCCAGCCAAGGATAAGAGCCTCCGCCCTGTGACAGTTTTCCGACGGCAAAGCTGAACTGGATTATAAATAAGTCCCAATTTGACTTTTGTTCCCGATAAAAAGAAACTGGAAGAGTAAGATAAACTTGATTTTGTATTGAACATTACAATGAAATTCTGTGTTTTCAGATTAGGAGGTTTATTGTATGTTGGAGAAAATATCATTCCCTAAACATGAATATGAGTCAATTCAATATTATCTAAATAAACTGGGGTATTGTTATACCACGAGGGTATATAAAGAAATCGGAAAATATAAAGTCGGAAAACTATATACTGCTCCATGGGGGGATGTATTGAAAATAGACGAAGTCAAAACATACTGGAAAGTATCAGAACGCCCCTTCTATGACGAAATGAATGACGATGAAAGGGCTGAAATCAGAAAATATTCTGAAGATATTGGATTACCGTATGAATTTATCAGATTTTCTAAAGTACAGTAGATAAACTTTCAACAGCAATAACCTCCAATGTATCTGATACATTGGGAACACAAAAAGTAATAGGGAGATAAATAATAAATAAACAATGAATTTCACAGAAAGGATGTGTCCCCATGACAGAACGCAAAGAACTTCTCTTCACCAACATGGACGAAATCTTCTTCCCAAAGGAGCACATGTCCGAGTACGGCCTTTCGGACAAATGGCGCGTGGTGCCCTACGTCACCGACGGCATCGCCGGCAAGATGCTCTCCTGCCTGAAGGGCGGAACCCCCGGCGATCTGACCTTCTCCCCAAATCTTACCGGCTGGTACCGGATCTATTTCTGCATCAACGACGGACGTCTGTGCGTGAAAACCAACGAGGACGCGGGCTTCTTCAGGGTGGAGCCGCCCACCGCCGGCATTGAGGAATTCTGCTGGCGCTGCATGGACATGACCGGCAAGTCCCTTATGATTTCCATGCGCCCCAACGGCAACTTCACAAAGCTCCTTGCCATCCGCTTTGTCCCCATGACGGACGAAGAGGTGGCCGAGTGGAAGTACGAGGACACCCGCACGGATACGAAGCGCATCTACGCCACGGACGACACCCACAACCGCCTGCTCTCCAACGTAGCCGGCGATTCCGTAAAGGACTGGTACCCCGCCGTACTCCAGTATCTCCATTCCGACGTGGAGTGGATTTCCCTGGAGCAGATCCGCCATTTCGTCACCAAAACGCTCCCCACGGAGAACGTGGACGATTTCCTCTTCTCCCGGGAGTGCGACAAATGGGTGCAGAAGAACATAAGCCGCTTTGATCTGGACGCCATCCTCTATGAGCTTGTAAAGCTGGGGCAGGACAACGGCTTCAAGATGAGTCTGTCCATCCGCATGGGTGCCTGGGGCATGGCGTACCCGGGAGATCAGCATTATTTTGACTCCGATTTTGCCAAAGCCCATCCCCACTGCCGCTGCGTGGATCGGAACGGCGATCCCATGACCGCCATGTCCTACGCCTACAAAGAGGTGCAGGATTTCATGATCGGCGAGCTTGTGAACATGGCGCGCTCCGGCTGTGAGGCGGTAACGCTGATTGCCACCCGGGGCATTCCCTATGTGCTGTTTGAGCAGCCGGTGGCAGATCGGTTCTACGAGATGTACGGGGAGTATCCCTATGAGCTTCCCCTGGACGAGCCCCGCCTCTCGGCGCTCCACTGCGAGATCATGACGGAATTCATGCGCCGCGTCCGCGACGCGCTGGATGCCGAATTCGGCAAGGACAAGGTGGAAATCCACATGCACGTGCTGAACTCCGTATTCGATTCCAAGGTCATTGCCCTGGACGTGGAAAGATGGGCAAAAGAGGGGCTTCTGAACGCGGCGATCCCCTATCCGAAGCGGTTTTACGAGAATATCCCGGCGGATCACTTTAAAGAACGCGCCGAGGGCGAGCCCTGGCGCATCGATCTTGACAAGTACACGGACACCGCCTGGAACAGCCGCCGCCGCCTGTTCGTGCACAGCGATCAGCACGTATTCGACGAGCCGTATACGAATTACCGGGGCGAGCTGTGCGGACCGAAAACCCAGGCGGAGCGGATCGGTCAGTGGATGGAGCTGGAAAGAAAGTACGGCATGAAGGTGTACATCAACGTGATGCCCCGCTGGATGCCCAACGAGGACTACCGTAAGCGGATCATGGATCTGTACGAGGCAGGCGCGGAGCATTTCTGTATGTGGGATACCTACGGCCGGGTGCTGTACCCGGTGTGCTGGAACGCCATGGCCGGCAAGATCGGGCACAAGGACGAAATCGCCACTATGCCCGGCGACGATCCCAACCGCCGCACCTACAGCTACAAAAAACTCTGCGGCATGGACGTGAGCCGCTATCATCCCAACTGGGGGGGATAATACGATGGGGGTGCTTTTTGCAAAAAGCACCCCCAAACCCCCGCAAAAACCTTTAAAAAGGGGAATTATTCTCTCTTCTCTCTTGCCCCTTCTCCCGGTGCCGCCGGAGGCAGGCGCCTCCAAAATAATTTAAGGTAAAAAAAGGTGCGGGGAAGGACGTGCAAAATTAGCGAAGAAATTATCTAACACACGGTAGGGGCGAACTGCGTTCGCCCGCGGGAGACCGCAGGTCTCTCCTACGGATAAAAAAGCTCCGCAGTAAACAAATAATTAGCCCCGACAGATTTTAAGATCTGTCGGGGTTAGTTTTATTCTGTTCGATAAATTGTAATTTGTTAAATGAGTTTTTTGATTGCTGCTAAGATTTCATCTTCGGATCTTTGCCATAGGCATAGAGTGTAAACTTAATTCTCGTTCCGTCATTTAACTTCAATGTGTGAAAAAGAGTGTCTTTTGAAATAATTCCATCACCTTTATACAACTCGCTCTTAATGGAGCGAATTTCATTTGTGTTAATAATAGTTCTTCTAAAAGAGGTTTTCTCGTTTATAATTGTACCCCTTGGCAATACAATTTTTTCATCATCTATTGTTAAGTACCTACTTTTTTCCGCAAAAAAGCAGGAGAGAAAAAGAACGCTCATCAAAGCACCAGACATTGTTAGTCCAACTTGTAATCCAACATTTGATGAATGTGCAAGAATGCAAATAATTCCCGCAATTAAAACTGCAACACTAATAATGGTAAGGATTGCTAACCATTTTGTTGCACAAGATGTGTATCTTTTCGTTTCATATACTCCCATTCGAAAAATTCTTATTTATCCTTCCATTTTATCGCCAGTTTCGCCTTTGTATTACAAAGGCATAGGGCAAAGCCCATACCCCTAAGGTTGAGCGCTTCCTAAGGCTCCCTCCGGGAGGGAGCTGTCAGCGAAGCTGACTGAGGGAGAGTGCGTTATAATAAAGTTTAATCTAAACTCAGAGGAACGCAGGCTCCTTCCGTCACGCTCCGCGTGCCACCTTCCTCCCAGAGGAAGGCTTTTTTGCTACTCCCATTATAACACAAATCGGCAGAGAAAACAAGTTCTCCGCCGATTTTTTGTACCTGTCTTTTCTCCGCTAAGAATGCAGAGAGAATCCCCCGCACCTTTTTTACAGCTCGATTTCCGTCACTGCGATTTTGTACTGCCCCTGCTCCGCAAACCAGTGGCTCATGAGGATCCGGCCGTCCTTCGTCATGATGGCGCCCGGCTGACCGAATTTCAGAAAAGCAAAGATCTCCGCGGTGTTCTTCGACCGAACCATGGGTGCTGCCGGCTCCCATACCAGCGCCTGATCCACCACGTTCCACTTGCCCTCAGACAGGTCCACCACGTACGCGTAAATGCCCGGGCGGTCCGTATCACGCCGGCAGGCGTGGAGCGCCAGCAGCTTCTCGCCGCCGATGGCGCATACGGAGGACGCCTGTCCCCGGACGCCCGTATCACAGGGCGCGGAGAAGGTCTTGCCCCCGTCCGTGGAGATGGTGTAGTGATTGTTCATCCGCTCGCCCGTTTCCACGTTCTCGTTCCAGCCGATCACGGCGATTTTGCCGCTTTCCGTCTCAGCGAGACGCATCTCGTAGCAGGTGACGTTGTCCCCGGGGAACGCCATGCACACCGTGTCGTCGTTCCAGGTCTTGCCCTTATCGGAAGAGCGGAGCAGACGTCCGCACAGCCGGGCGGACATCTTGCCCTCCCAGGTGGGGAAGCCGGTGATGGGCGTGACCCATTCGCCGCTTTTCAGAACGGTCAGGGGCGCGGATGCCTCCGTATGGCCGCCCCATGCTTCGGGGATGATCTCGTGGGCAGACCAGCTCTTGCCGTTATCCGTCGAACGGGAGAGGAACAAGGCGTCGTCAAGAACGCCGCCTGTTTCCGGATTGCCGATAGGGAAATCGGGATTCTCGCGGAAATACTTGTAGCCCAGCGCTACCAGCTCATCCCCCGCCTTTGTGATCTTGCAGGAGTCGGAGGTGGGCACCGCCTCGGCGGATTTGTCGAACATCAAAAAGGGACCCTCCCAGCTCTTGCCCCCGTCCCGGGAGCGGGAGAGATAGGACGTGCCGTCCACGCTTTCGAACGCCTCGCCGATCTGATACGCGCAAAGAAGCGTGCCGTCCTCGCATTCGGTAAGGAACGGGAACGCCGCCTGCCGGGACCGAAGCTGGGGCATGGGATTATCGTATACGATAGAGGAAGAAATCACTTTCATAACCATTCTCCTTTTGGAAAATATCGTTACTGCTATTGTAACGGAAACACAAGCGGTTGTC
>JAZQDY010000195.1:0-2591 GCA_045547015.1 Eubacteriales bacterium
GAAAGAGACGTATCCGTGCTCTCGCCCTTCAGTTCCACGATCAGCGGCACTTTGCCGTCAACGGCGGCAAGGACTTCCTTCAGGGTGGGGATCTTCTCCTCCGTGTCAAGCAAACGCATCCCGGCGACTTCGGCGGCAGTCATTTCCTCCGGTCTCCGAGAATCGCCGCACATACGGGTGAGCGTATTATCGTGAAACACGATCACTTCCCCGTCCTTCGTCAAGTGCAGATCGAACTCAATGCCCACGCCCCGTTTTACGGCAGAGCGAAAAGCGGCAAGGGAATTTTCCGGCACACGGTCGTTATCAAAATCGCCCCGGTGTGCGTAAATCTGCTTAAGAAAGGCGGAAAAGCGCTTTTTTGCCCCTCCCCGGGGAGCGATCAGAAACAGCCAGAGTACAATCAGCACCGCGAGGATACTCACCAGAATTATGATATACTTCATCATACTTATTCGTCCGTATCAAAGCTTTCCAGCACGGATTTCTTCGCCGTAGGACGGCTGTCGCCGTGACGCACCTGCCACATGGTAAACAGGGCGGCACCAGAGAACAGAACGGCGTAGGGGAACAGTACGCGGTAACCCATAACCTGAATCAGAATACCGGAAAGCACCGGTGTCACGATCTGCGCCGCCATGGAGAAGGTATAATAGATACCGGTGTACCGGCCCACGTCCGCCCCGGAGCTCATCTCCACCACCATGGGATAGGAGTTTACGTTGATAGCCGCCCAGCCAATCCCGATCACGCCCATAATGGCATAGATCACCGGGCTGTAAGCAGTAAGAACAAATCCGCAGAAATACGCCGCCGTCATAAGAGCAACGCCGAACAGGATCACTTTCTTTCTGCCAAAGCGGGAAGAAATGGCGCCGATGGGAATATAGCTGACCGTAGCAACCAGCGTGGCAACCAGCATCATGGACGCTCCCTGCCCTTCGGAGATACCCCACACCTCCAGTACGTACCGGGAATATACGCTGGACACGGCGTTATAGGCAATATACCACAGCGCCACGGAGCAAAGGATGAAAATAAGGCTGCGGCGTACGTCTTTCGGCAGTGCACGGGAAGCGGTTCCGGAAGTACCCGCCGTTTTTTCCGTATCGGGCTTTTCGTCCCGGGCAATTTCCGCAGAGAGTCTTCTCTCACGGACAGTGAGCACCAGAATAACGGCAGCCGCCACCATAAAGCCGGCAATAATGCCGAACACCGTATGATAGCTTGCCGCCTTCTCGCCGGTAGCAACGTCCACCGACGGAAGCAGGAACATAATAATCAGATACGTAAAAATACCGCCCAGCGCACCCATCAGATTAATGACGGCATTACCCGCACTGCGCAGGGGCTTGGGAGTCAGATCCGGCATCAGCGCCACCGCCGGGGAACGGTACGTAGCCATGGCGATCAGCAAAAGGGCCAGCGACACGTCAAACAGCAGAAAATTCTTTGACCAGTCCGCCGTGGGTACCACAAACATAAGAACCGCGGCGGCAAACGTGCCGGCAAGAATAAACGGTGTCCGCTTGCCGAGACGCGTATTCGTCCTGTCGGACAGGGTTCCGAACAGGGGCAGAAGGAAGATGGCCAGCACGTTGTCTGCCGCCATCACGATACCGGTCACGGACTCCTCAAGACCGAACGTATACTGGAGCATATAAGGCACCACGTAATCGTACAGCTGCCAGAATGCGCAGATGGACATGAATGCCAGTCCGATGAAAAATGTGCGTTTATAATTCAGTTTCATGATTTACACTCCGAAACAAATTTTGTTCAAAGGCCGAACGCCCGAATGATACGTTCCGCCGCTTCCTCCGGGGACACGTCGGCATTCTCAATACGGACAAAATGTTTAAACGGCACTTCTCCGTCACGGCTGATCATACGGTGCTGCATATCGTCCCGAATCAGTCTTGCCTCCGACGCGGCGATATCCCGTTTGGACGGTTTATGCGCCAGACGGTTTTCCGTCCGGTTGCGGATAAGGCGCACCTCCTGCGGTGCATCCAGCTCCGCGCAGTAAATCTCCGCGCCGTGTGCACGAAAGATATCTGCTACGCGGACAATGTATGCCGTATCCTCCGGGGCGTCAAACGCCCACATAAACGTGAATATCATTCCCTCCGCGTCCGAAGCGGCGAACTCCTCAAAGATCGCTTCCCGAATTCGGCGGTCAGCGGCGGCATTCCGTTTTCCGAACACGCTGAGCACCAATTCAATACTCATATGATTGTGAAACAGCCTGAGTCCTGTACGACGTGCAATTTCCTGCCCGACCGTCATTTTCCCAACGGCAGTATCACCGGCGATTATCAGCAGTTTCACGCCTGCTCCTCCGGCCGCCAGCCCTTCGTCACGTCCACCCAACCGGCAGAACGGGACGCGGCTTCCAGCTCCTTCGGCGTCATGCGGACCGCACTGGAGGAGCTGCCTGCGGCAGGATACACCGTTTCAAAGCGAAGCAGGGACTCATCCAGATATACCGTTACGCCATCGGGGAGTGCAAAGGGGCACACGCCGCCCACGGCGTGCCCGGTATACTGGATCGCCTCCTCCGGCGTGAGCATTTTTGCCTTTTGGGAAAA
>JAZQDY010000196.1:0-2085 GCA_045547015.1 Eubacteriales bacterium
CCACTTTATCATGCTGGTTTTGTTGTTCATGTTGGTATAAGCGGGATCCGTACCCAGACCGTTGAAGATAAAGATGCCGTCTGCACCTGCCATATAGGCGTCGTAGGCGCGGAGCATGAACTGGATCAGACCAACCCCCGAACCACGCTGGATGCGACCGCCTTTTTTCAGAAGATCTTCCTCTGCTTTCGTCAGATCGTGGCCGGAAAGGGTGGCGTTAATACCGATGTAGATCTCGGTGTTCTTTGCTTCCTTCATAAGATCAGCATAGGGGGTGAGATCGAAGAAACTCTCGTGTCCCTGATCGGAAATGAGAAGGCGGTCGATGAGTCCTTCCTTTACCCAGGTGCGGAAATCCAGTCCCCACTTTTCCGCTTTATCCTTCGTGGGATTCAGCACGCGGGCGTTGAGAATTTTGCCCCCCGGCAGATCCCGGCGTACGCTCCGTACGAATTCGGTCATGATCCGGGTACGCTCGGTCACATCCGTCAACTCCTCGCCGAAAATGAAGGGATACCGACCAAAGTCCATGGTGATGCCGGTGACATTTTCCGGCTCAGCCATTTCCATAAGGATGTCGTGGATGTAATCCCGATATTCCTCGTGGGCGTAGCTGAGCTCGCAGGAGCCAACCCGCACCCATTCGGGATGGAGGAAGTAGAACGAGCCGGTCTGATAGGAATTGAATCCGTAGTGGGACATGCGGAGAGATACGAACAGCTCGCCGCAGTCGTTTTCCTTTATGAAATCGGCAAGAATTTTGTGAGGATAGTCGATCTTGTTCAACTGCCGCATATTGTAATAGGCATTCTTGTCCAGATCCCGCATTTTTGCCTCAAAATCCAGATGATTGCCGTGCACGTCAACGTGATCCATGAAATCCTTGGGGTATTTTTCCTTCGGAATACCCAGTTCCTCAAGCCGTCTGGTCACGTACCGCCACCATACTTTACTGTCGTAGTTCAGAATAGAGGTGGAGAAGGTGGCCCAGTTGAACTGCCGCTGATCGATGGTGCTGGTATAGCGGGTGACTACGCTTTTTATCAGCTCTTCGGGATTTTCGTATTTTCTGTCGTAGCACAGCATGGAGAAGCCGTCGTTGTCCGTCATCAGATGATGACTGTCATCCTTTTCTGTGTAGAGCGCATACTGCTCTTTTGTGAGCGATACGAATTTCACGTAGGCAATCCGTGCGGCGGAGCCGTTGTTTTTCGCGAGGATGATTTCCTCATTTGCAAAGTCACCTGCCAGCGCGAACCGTTCCGTGATGCGGCTGCCCGTGTCTTCCTTATAAGTGACGAATACGTGCTTTCCGTTTGCGGAGAAATTATTTGTACCGGAAAGACAGCCCACGTATACGGCAAAACGGCCGT
This sequence comes from Eubacteriales bacterium, assembly GCA_045547015.1. Classification (GTDB taxonomy): domain Bacteria; phylum Bacillota; class Clostridia; order Oscillospirales; family CAG-272; genus SIG701. Next base: position 1,374 of record JAZQDY010000196.1, read on the forward strand.
TCATCTTTACCGGGACGGTAAGAGGCGTAGCGTCGTCTGCGGCGGAAAGGGCAGAGCCTGCCGTGCCGTCTGCATAGCGGAAATGTTCTGCCGTCCAGCCTTTGGCACAAACGGTGTGCATGGCATTGAACTGATAAGCCGTGCCGGGCTGTGCGTCCGTGATCGTTTCGCTGGCGGACAGGGGGAGAAAATCCTTGTAGAGATAGTAGTCAAAGGTGCGGGTGAGTGCACCGGGCATTTGTATGGAGATGCGGGAAAGACCGCTGAACGGAACGTCTGAAAACGTAACGGCGGAGGCAAGTGCCGTGGGAGAGTACGTTTTGGTGACGGATTTTGCGGGATCCGCTTTCAGCGAAGCGGTGACGGTGATATGGGCATTTTCGGGCAGTCGGTTCACCTCCGGGCATACGGTCAGGAATTTTGCCGATGCGTCGGGCGGCAGCAGGACGTCGGTGATGGTGGTATCGTCGGTGCTGACACCGGCGGTGAGCCGGATGTGTTCCATCACTACGCTGTTGACGCCGGATTCCACGTCTACCATCACGTTGCCGATTTTCAGATAGCCATCTTGGGCGTTGGTGGGCAGGGAAATGCCGGAGAAGATCACGATAAGTGCGCCGTCCACATAGATGCGCATTTCGTTTTTGCCGTCGAAGCGGAAATCCCACAGGTGGAACTTTCCGTCCGTGGGTACGGCGATCCGCTGACGGAG
>JAZQDY010000197.1:0-3463 GCA_045547015.1 Eubacteriales bacterium
GATTCCGTCTTTGCACAGCGGTTACGCAAAGACGGAATTTTTTGTATAGTTTAAAGGTTTGGGGGTGGGGTTCGGGGCCGGGGTTCCCCGAAATGAGCTTGCGAATTTTGGGGGTTCACGGGGAGGGACTTTTTGCAAAAAGTCCCTCCCCGCTTTCTTCTTATTCAACTGTAAGAGTAATCTCTTGCTCGATCGTCAGCGTGATTCGTTTGTTTTCCGTCTCGTAGGTATTGCCGTTTTCATCGGTGAAGCGGGCATCGGCGGGTACCTCCACGGTGACAGTACCGGGGCGGTCCGCCTGAATCCGGAAGGAAACAAGGGCGTTCTTCTCCCAGCGCACGTCTACCGTATAGCCGCCGCGGGCACGCAGTCCCTTATAGGAACCGTGATCCCACTCTGCCGGCAGTGCGGGCAAAAGGGCGATGACGCCCTCGTGGCTCTGGAGAAGCATTTCCGTCACGGCGGCGGTGAAGGCGAACAAGGAATCGATCTGGAACACCTTTTCAAAGCCCGGGTAATCCCACAGATCAAAGAGATTCTTCGTGGAGATCTTCTGGCTGTAATCCGTTATCCGACGGAGTGCCTGCTCCGGCATGCGGAGACGGGCATAGATAGCAATGAGCCATGCGCAGGTCCAACCGACGGCGGCGGCACTCATCCCACCTTTTGCCATAGACATGCGGCGGGAAACGGTGGTAGCAACGGCATTGAACAGTTCCGGCGTTTCCCGGGTGATGGCGTTGTCCGGAAAGAAGGCGAACAGGGGCGACAGGTGACGGTGGCCGGGATCCACCTCCTCGAAGTCCTCAATCCACTCCTGCAGCTGGCCGTGCTTGCCCACCTTGAAGGGCGGCAGTTTTGCCCGGGCTTCGCGGATGGCGTCCACGTCGGCGTCCTTGATTCCCAAAATCTCGGACGCATTAAGGAAGATGCGGAACAGACCGCCGATGATCCCTATGTCCATGGTACTGCTCATGCTGGCGCGGCAGACCACTTTGTTGCCCTTTTCGTCGTTAGCGTAATACATATTCTCCGGACTGGTGGAGGGAGCATACTGCAGAACACCCTCTTTATCCTCCATGAGGTTATCAAGGAAGAAGATGGCGGCTTCCTTAATAAACGTATACGCGGTATTTTTCAGATAGTCCGCATCTTTCGTGAACAGGTAATGCTCCCACATATGGAAGCAAAGCCAGCTGGCGCCGTGGGGCCACATACCCCAAGGGCCGTCCGCCGGCGTGGTGAATCCGTAGATATCGCTCAGGTGATGAACCACGCAGCCTCTTGTGCCGTAGGCAACCTTGGCAGTGTTTTTGCCCGATTCCAAAAGGAAATTGTTCATGTAATCGAACAGGGGCAGATGGCACTCAGAAAGGTTTGTCACCTCCACGGGCCAGTAGTTGCACTGCAGATTGATATTGAAGTGATAGTCGCCGCTCCACGGGGGCATATTGTCCTTGGACCACAGTCCCTGCAGATTCGACGGCAAAGAGCCGGGACGGCTGGAGGAAACGGTGAGATACCGGCCGAACTGCCACTGGAGGGTAATAAGCTGATAATCCGGGAATTTGTTGATAAGGCGTGCCGCACGCATATATTCGATGGACGCGCCGGAAAGCTCGTCTACCTCGGGAAGAGTAAGCTCCGCACGCTCCATCAGTGCGGAGAAATCCTCCACGTGGCGGCGGCGAAGGGGCTCGTAACCGATGATCGGAGGGAATGCGGCCTTTTCCACGAAGGCATCCCCGTTTTTGAAGGCGGTGGACATGGTAATCAGCACCGTCATCTCCTTGGTATCGGCTACGTGGAGGGCGCCGTTGCGCTCGGTAATATTGCCGTCGGTGATGACCTTTGCCTTCACGCAGAAGCGGTGACCGCCCCGGACAGTGTGTGCCACGGCGCACAGTTCGCCGCCCGACGACTTCACGCTTTCCGTATACTCTCTGTCGTAGGAGATCCAGGCATTCAGCGGTGCGTGAGAGGAGGAAACGTGCCACACGATCACGTCATCCGGATAAGAGGCAAAGCACTCTCTTACGTAGTGGGAGCCGTTATAGTCGTACTCCACGGTGGAGATACCGCGCATCATGTCCAGCTTGCTCTTGTAATTGGCACACTGCTCATTCTCATGGAGAGAGATCTGCAGTCTGCCAGCGGACTCGTAGGAGCAGATACGGGAAAAGCAGCCGCTCATGCCGGTCTGCACCATGTTGTGGGCCTCTGCGGGTTTGCCTTCCAGGAACAACTTACGGACCTTCCGGAGCATTTCCGGCATTTCGGGATTGGGCTGTCCGCCCTCCTTTGAGGACCAGACGGTCTCCTCGTTCAGATAGAGGGTTTCGCCGGTTTTGCCGCACATAAGGGATACACCCATCCGGCCGTTGCCCACGGGAATAGACTCCAGCCAATCGGTAGGAGCCGTATTGTTATACAGCACGTATTCTCGCATAATTGTCACCTCAGAAAGTATAGATTGTAAAGGGTTTTCCACAGGTTAGAATGAGTATACAGTCTGTTTATGAACTGCGTATGAACAGCAGCAGAAATGCGGTACTATTCGGTAAAATATTTTCGGATCAGCCCGCGGGCATCTCCCCTTTTATTTCTTTGCTTTTCTGTCCTTTATGTACCAGGGCAGGTACGCGAGAACAAACAGCGCGGTGATGACCGCCGCCATAATGAGGATACGCAGTGCGAAATTAGGCGGAAGGATGTCGAGCACGGAAGGCGCAGCCTCCGGGCGCGCCATATACAGATAGTTTGCTCCCGGGCCGATGAGCGTATTGGCGTAATAGGCGATGCCCGCCAGAAGGACAAGCCCGCCGTACGCTTTCACAAGGGATTTTTTGTTAGGGCGCATGCCGTGCACGAAGATCATATAGAAAATCGCCGCGTATGCCAACAGATGCTCCGTCCAGAACTGGTAATATCGGAACCGGGTAGGACCCGCATAGGTCAGAACGGTAGGGGTAATCACGGCGAAAATTGATCCGGACAGGGACCAGAAGTAGCAGCAGTCAAACAAGGTCTGGGATTTGCTCAGCACCATGTAGCTGGCGAAGATGGCCACCCAGCCGCACACGGATATGGGCAGATTGTCCACGGGATTGGGGCCGAGGGACGGCATGGCGACCAGCCGCCAGTAATAGGACATTTCGCTGACAATCAGCATAAACGCCATGGCGAAGCGGAACATCTTTTCATTTTTCATATCCCGGATGTTCTGCCTGAAGCGGTACAGCAGAAAAATCAAAAGTCCGGCTGCGGCGGCGGGCAGAAAATGAGCGAGCGAAAACAGGGAAAACTCCACATCGGTTCCCTCTCCGAAAAAATAGCGCAAAAACGAAAGCATAGGCACCTCCGGCATATTTTCAATAGTATACCATATTCCCGAAAAAACGACAAGGGGCACGGCGAAAAATAGAGGTGCTGCATTTTCAAATGCAGCACCTCTGCGCGTATC
>JAZQDY010000198.1:0-4676 GCA_045547015.1 Eubacteriales bacterium
AAAACCTCCTATGGTAGTTCTTTTATTCTACCATAGGAGGCTCTTTTTGTCTATTGTCCGTTTTTTACGGACTTGTGCAATCCGCAGTCCCCGATTCCGTATTCATTATGAATTTTGTGCAAGCGCATCCCGCATCGCTTCCATAGCGGCTTTGTATCCGTCAAAGCCAAGCCCCATAACGGTTTTCATGGCGTAAAGGGATACGAAGGAATGCCGTCGGAAATCTTCCCGTCCGTTTATGTCGGAGAGATGTACCTCCACCGTGGGCAGAGATACGGCCTTCAGCGCATCCAGAATGGCAATACTGGTGTGGGTGTACGCCGCCGGATTGATGATGATACCGTCGAAGTTTCCCAGAGCAGCCTGGATCTTATCTACGATCATACCTTCGTGGTTGGATTGGAACAGTTCGATTTCCATATCCATCTCGGCTGCCCAGCCGTGGATGCGGGCACACAGCTCCGCATAGGTTCCCGTGCCGTATACGGACGGCTCCCTGATGCCCAGCATATTCAGATTCGGTCCGTTGATAATCAGTATGCGCATACGTTACTCCTTTTCAGCGTGCAGTGCGGTAAGCAGATTCTGTACGGTTTTTTTGATGTCGTCCTCGCAGAGAACGGTGTGTTCTGCCCAGCTTTCGTACAGCGGGCGCCGTCTTTGAAACAGGGATTCCACGCCGTTTTGGGCGGACAGGGGGCGACCGTTTACGGCAAGCTTTTCAATGGGTCGCTTGAGATAGATTACCGTGCCGTTCTGCCGGAGCGGATCCCGGTTTTCCGGCCTCGTTACGATGCCGCCGCCGGTGGCGATGACGGTACCGCTTCGCTTGCCCAGCTCCCGGGCGGCTTCGTGTTCAATTTTTCGGAACGCATCCTCCCCCTCTTCACGAATAATCTGCGCAGGGGTGCGTCCGGTCATTTTTTCAATTTCCGCATCTGTATCGGCAAAGGAAAGGCCCAGCCTTTCGGCGAGTGCCTGTCCGGCGGTGGATTTTCCGCAGCCGGGCATGCCGATGAGAATCACGTTTTCCAGGGTTTTGCGAATACCGGCGATCACTTTTTCCGTGATATTGTCCGGGAGCGGACGGCGGAAGAAGAACTCATTTGCCCGTTTTGCCTGTGCTACCAGCATAGACAGCCCGCTTATGGCAGGAATACCCCGATCCTCTGCCTGCAGAATCAATGCGGTCCGGCAGGGATTGTAGATCATATCTACCACGCCCCGGAGCTGGGGAAACAGAGACAGCTCCACGGGAGATACGCCATTGCTTGGATACATGCCCACCGGCGTGGTGTTCACGATGACGGCGGCATCCTTGTGGCGGTCGATATTATTGTAGTTGTTCTCGCCGCTTCGGGAGATCACGATGGGTAAAGCACCAAGATCGGTGAGCACTGCCAGCGCGGTGACGGATGCACCGCCGGAGCCGAGGATGAGGCATTTTTCCCCTTTCACGTCAATGCCGCTTTTCTGCAGCATATAGGAAAAGCCGTAGTAGTCCGTGTTGTCGCCCCGCAGTCCTTTTTCCGTACGGGTAATGGTATTCACCGAGCCGATCTTTTTTGCTTCGTCGGAAATTTCGGCGAGGTACGGCATCACCGTATTTTTATAGGGGATCGTTACGTTGATGGCTTCAAAATTCTCTTCGGCGAGAAAGGAGGCTACTTCGTATTCTTCCCGTTCAAAGAGTTTATATTCGTATTCACCCAGAAGATTGTGGATCTGCGGAGAATAACTGTGGGACAGTTTGCCGCCCAGAAGACCGTAGATTTTCTTTTCCATATCAGCCGATGGATTCTGCGTACGTGCCGAGGTACTTGAACTGTTCGCTGTCGGATTCCAATTCGGAGATCAGCTCAATCAGCTCCGGCGCATAGGCGGAGGCTTCAATGTCGAAATAGAACATGAACTCGAATTCCTTTTCGGGAATCGGGCGGGATTCCAGCTTCAGAAGGTTCAGCCCCAATGCGTTGATGCGGGAAAGCACATTATAGAGCGCGCCCGGCTTGTGGGGCGTGACCAGCATAATACTGGTGCGATCTGCACCGGGATAGATTTCCGGCGTGCGGGATACGCAGATGAACCGGGTGTAGTTGTTGCTCTTGTCCTGAACGGAATCGGCCAGAATGGCAAGACCGTACAGCTCGGCACAGGTGCGTGCAGACAGGGCGGCGATGTCATTCCGCTCGGACTCTGCCACCATCCGGGCGGCAACTGCCGTGTTGGGGCAGACGGTGACTTTTACGTTCTTCAGTGTTCTGAGGAATGCGGCGCTTTGGTCAATGGCCTGCTCGTGGGAGAAGATTTCCTTGATATCGCTGATCTTCGTGCCGGGCTTTGCCAGAAGATGATGCTCGATTTTTACCCGGATGGAACGGGTGATATAGAGATTATGATCTACCATCAGATCGTATACGCGCTTTACGGAGCCGGCCGTGCTGTTCTCAATGGGGAGTACGCCGTAGTCGCACATGCCGGATTCGATGGCGGCAAACACACCGTCAAAGGCGTTGAAATACAGAATGGAGGGCAGCTTGAACAGCTTGGCGGCGGCAAGCTGGGAATAGGCCCCCTCTACGCCCTGACAGGCAACCCGTGCCTTTTCGGGGAACAGCTTTTCCGTGGTGTCCAGCGCGTTTTTTATAATGGCGCCGTATTTGCTTTCCGGGGACAGCTTTTTATGCTGATAGGAGCGGCTGAGGGAAAGAATGGTGGAGTACAGCACCAGGGCGTATTCGTCCATTTCGTCGCCGGCCTTCTCCGCAATGGCGGAGAGAAGCTCCCTCTCCCGGGCGGTGTCCAAAACCGGCATATGATTCTGCCGCTTGTATTCTGCCACATCTGCGGAGATGTGCATCCGTTTCATGAACAGCTTCACCAGATCGTCATCGATTTCATTGATTTGGCTTCTCAGTTCGGAGAGTTCCATTGATATTACCTCTTTTTATATGTTAGTTTTTATTCCGCAAGCATCTGTGGGTCCAGAAGTGCATCCAGCACCGCAAGGGCGGCGACCGCCTCCATAACGGGAACGGCACGGACGGCAATGCAGGGATCGTGCCTGCCGCCGATCAGCAGTTTCGTGTTTTCCATACGGGAAAGGCTTACGCTGTCCTGCTCCCGGATGATAGAGGGGGTCGGCTTCATGGCACAGCGGAAGAGGAGAGGCATACCGTTTGTCATGCCGCCCTGAATGCCGCCGCTGTCGTTTTTCGTGGTGTAGATTCGTGTGCCGTCCGTCTGAAAGGGATCGTTGGCGGCCGAGCCGCGCATTTTTGTGATAGCAAAGCCGGCACCGAATTCGATTCCCTTGACGCCCGGTATGCCGAACGCCAGATGGGAGATCCGGTTTTCCATACCCCAGAACATATGCTCACCCAGCCCTGCAGGCAATCCGATGACGGCGCACTCCACAATACCGCCCACGGAGTCGCCCTCCGCGCGCATGGCGAGGATGTGTTCTTTCATCTTTTCACCGGCTTCCGTGCGGAGGACGGGAAAATCACGGGAAAGAACTGTGTCCATATCCCCGGCGGATACGGCCATGGGATCAAAAGGGGTGTCCTGTATATCGCCTACGGAATAGAGATGCGCGCCGATGCGGATTCCTCGTTTTTCAAGAATTTGTAAGGCGATACCGCCTGCGATGCAGAGCGGAGCGGTGAGGCGGCCGGAAAAATGACCGCCGCCGCGGAGATCCACGGCATTGCCGTATTTCTGGATGGCGGCAAAATCCGCGTGAGAGGGCCGGGGCACGTCCGGAATGGCGGGATAATCTCCGGAACGCTGGTTGGTATTGTAAATCACTGCTTCCAGCGTCTCGCCGTCCAGTTTTCCGTCCGTGATGCCGGAGAGGAACACCGGCGTGTCCGGCTCTTTCCGCTGGGTGCCGAATTTGGTGGATCCCGGTGCCCGGCGGGCAAGAAAGCCGGCGAGTACCTCCGTATCCACTGCTTCTCCGGCGGGCAGACCCAAAGCACGTACGCCGATTTTTTCATCGTGGGATCCGCCGTATATATCAAGGTCAAGGTTTCTCAGAAACATAGTGTGTTCAGTCCTCCGTTTCTGTAAGGATGCCGCCCAAAAGACGGTAATCCGCCGCAAAGCCGGGATAGGATTTGGCAACGGATTCGGCATTCGTCACCGAAAGCCTGCCCTCTGTAAGATGGGCAAGAAGGGCTGCACACATCACCATGCGGTGATCCCGGTAAGAGGAAACGGTGCCGCCGTGCAGCGGCGCACCGCCCTGTATGCGCAGGCAGTCTTCTTCTGCCGTGACGTGTCCGCCCAGCGTGTTCAGCATAGTTTCAATGGCCGCTGCCCGGTCGCTTTCTTTCAGACGAAGCCGGCGGATGCCGGTGATGACCGTTTCTCCATGGGCTGCCGCAGCTGCGGCAGACAGCACTGGAACCAGATCGGGAATCTGTGACGCATCGAAGGTGATGCCGTGCAGGGGGGCGGGAGATACGGTAACTGTGTCGTTTTCTGTAGTGATTCTTGCGCCGAAATCGGAAAGAACGGTGAGGATCCGGCGGTCTCCCTGGGGAGAGTTCGGATCCAGTCCCGTCACAGTGACGGGCGTTTTACCTACAGCACCGGCGCAGAGCCACAGGGCCGCGTTGGACCAGTCGCCCTCTACCGTAACTGTACCCGGGGAGCGGTAGGGGCTGTCT
>JAZQDY010000199.1:0-4982 GCA_045547015.1 Eubacteriales bacterium
TTTCGTCTCTCGCAACGATATGATACCATACCACAGAATCACACGCAATAGTTTTTGTGCACATGAAATAATTTTGAAATGATTATACATATCAAATTCATCATTTTGCACAAATTATCCAAGTTGTATAAATCTTGGTTATCAGAATGAACCGCAAAACATATATAAGCAAAACGGAATAGATAAACAGATAACCGTCCGGAATTTCACAGTCTGCAACATCCCGGACGGTTGTTTATATTTTATTGAAACCTTTTCCGCTGACAGGATCGGCAGAGATTATCCGAAATACACTTCACGAGTGCCAAACGCATCAATCGTATACAGATTTCCATCTGCGGTAACAGGCAAGAGATGACCGCATTCGTTTTCCGCATAAGTAATGGGTTCCTCACTGTAAATCTTCAGCGTGCCGCCTTCATAGAGCCTCACAAAGCCGCGCGCGCTGTCCGTTACGGCACGTACGGAGATGAATTTGGTGGCATCGCCGATGACAGCCCTGCCGCCGTTAATGGGTGTGAAGGAATAAAGACGAAAATCATCCGCATCGCGAAGTGTCAGTTCCAGCTTCTCTTCCCTGGTAACAACTCTCCATTCCCCACTGAAAAATTCGTACATAACAAATCGGTCACCGCAAAGAGTGGGAATTTCCGATGCACTGACCGTACCCACAGACAGCACGCCGTCCGTAAGCAGATTGAATGCCCCCAGATACCCGGTCTCCCCAGCCATATTGAATACCTTCATGGGATGTGCCGTCTCCGCCATGTTCGTAACCAGGCAGTCTTCCGTCGGTACAGCCACGTTATCAGGGCGCAGAATCCGTCCGTCTGAGAAGCAAAGCGGCAGGAACACCTCCGTACGGCTTCTATCTAATCGATCGCTGACGTAAATCGGACCGCCGCTGAGTGCACGGAGCACGCTGTTCTTCAGTGCCTGACCGTCGTCACTCCACCACATATCCCAGTCATTATAATAATACTGTCCCTGCACCAGGCCATTATACGCACACTGCATCACGTGCTTGGCAAACCATTCCCTGTTCTCCGGCTGAAAATCATCGGAACAGCGGCAGATAGCACTGCTTGGACGGTTCATCATATTTTCCGTAGCCATACACATACAGTTGATAAGATTTCCTTCAAAATTAGCACCGGCACTGCCGTCCACTGCCGCATGAAGATTCTTTGCGGCAGCGCTAACGGGGATATCACAGCGATAGGCGGCACGGACAAAGCTCTGATTATCCACTTTCAGAAAATCCGCACCGCAGCTGCGGAAATACTTATGCATCGTATGGAAATATTGATACGCGCTCCCGGGTTCACGCAGATCGGGCATAATGCGTCCCTCGTGCGTCCGCATCGTGGTGCCGGACAGTTTTTGATCCGCCGCACCGCCCGGATGGAGACCGGCCCAGTAGCCGCAGGCAGTGTGCCAGATGCCTACAGATAGGCCGAACTCTTCTTTCATCTTTCGTATACAGCCGGCAAGGCCGCTGGGGAAACGCTCGTGATCCGCCTCATAATCTATCAGCGTGGAAGAATGCATCACGTCAAACGATATTTCATGGGGGGTAAATTTCGGCAATTCCTTCGTCCATGCCACGTTCGCCCACATATCGTCCAGAATCGCCCAGCGAACCGGAATGCACTTATCCCGAAATTCCCGGCACTTCTGCAGCGTCTCTTCTTCGTTTACCCAGATCTCCATAGCGTCCCAGGTACACCAGCCGAGATATTCAAATATTTCCGGGTAGCACCGCTCATGGCGAAGGCGCAAACCGTTGTTCAAAAGGCGTGCCGCCTCTTCCGCACACGCTTCCATCATCTCGTAAGGATTTTCGCCTTCTGCATACACAAACGCGAGCGCGTCGCATTTATTCAATCGGTCATAGGCAGAAAACGTAACGGCACACAGCTTTTCGTCGATTCCGCAAAGTGTCGTAACGTAATCGCCGCTGCATACGGGAAGAACGTATCCGTAACCGCCGTTTTTCTTTTTCCAAAGAAGCGCCTGCGTGTTTTCGGGAACATCGCCGAAATGACTGCCAAACTGGGGGCGGCACCAGAACGGCGAATACCGCACATCTGCCATGTATCCTTCTGTCTCGTCCGGAATTGCAAGAGTAGTAACAATCCCACGGTCAGGATCGAAATATGTGTCTCCACTGCCTGCATGGATGGTATATGCGGTAATTCCTCCGTGCTCGGAGACGGTTATCTCTGCACTCGCACCAGACATTCCACCGACTAAATTCGTTTCGGATTTCAAAACGGTAAGCATCGTTTTATTCCTTTTCTTTTATTGAATCATATGGGAAATCCATCCCCAGCATAGGATATTTTGCGCCTGCAAAAGAATTATACGGCACTTGTTCATAGGGAGAATCGCCCACGATCTCGCGGATCGCTGAAAGGTTTTCCTCCGTATCCGTAATACCGGGAATCAGCGGCGTGCGAAACAGGTGCGGCCGCCCGGAATGACGCAAATACACGGCGTTCGCAAGAATCAGTGCATTATCCACACCCGTATATTTCCGATGCAGAGCGGGATCTGTCAGTTTGAGATCCATAATGATAAGATCGCATCGATCCGCCACCTGTCGGAATATGGCGGGATCGGAAAAGCCGCTGGTTTCCACTGCGGTATGTATTTGCTCCCGCCGGAGTCTTGTGAGCATTTCCGCCAGGAACTCACTTTGCATCAGCGGCTCACCGCCGGAAAACGTAACACCGCCGCCGCTTTCTTTCAAAAATGACGCGCCCCGCACCAAACGGGCGGTCAACTCGTCCGCCGTAACCTCCCGCCCGCAAACAGAGATCAAGGCATCAGGACAAGCGTATATGCATCTGTCAAACGGCGCGCATGCCGTATGAGTACAGGATACCCGGCACTTTCCGCACCGGCGGCACATGGTGTGACGAACCATCAGTTGTTTTTGGGAAGAAAGCCCTTCCGGATTATGACACCACACGCAGCGCAGCGGGCATCCCTTGAAAAAAACAGTCGTACGCACACCGGGGCCGTCGTGAACAGCGAATTCCTTGACGTCAAACAGTATCGCACGCTCGGTACTCACAGCGTATACTCCTGACGCAGTAGCACCTGATTCTGGAAACACTCGTCCAGTTCCACAAAATACGCGCTCCATCCCCAAACACGGACGATCAGGTGTGGATATTTTTCCGGATGCGCCTTGGCATCCAGAAGCGTATCTCGGTTAACCGCATTCAACTGCAGCTGATGTCCGCCCTGCTTTATGAAATAGCGGACAAGCTTTGCCACTTTCTCTTCCCCATCCGGCGTGTCGAACATTTTCTGCTGAAATTCCAGCGTGAGCGGCCCACCGTTTACCGTTTCTATAAGATCCGGCGAAGTAAAGGAATCCACAACGGAAACAGGACCGTCAAATTTGGCAAAAAGCGATGCAGAGAAATTGGTTCCTAACGGCTCTCCCTTACGGCGGCCGTCCGGAGAAGCCCCAATCTCATCGGAATGCCAGAGATAGTACATGGCTGTACCGGTACCGGCACGCCAGCGTCCGCCGCGGCAGTTGGTTTTTCCTTTAAGAATTACAGCAAATTCATGCAGAAGACGTTTAGCCCACATTTCCGGCGCACCGGTATTCTGACCGAATTTCGGGGCTTCATTGCGCAGTCTGACCAGCAGTTCCGTGTCCTCGGCATAGTCACTGTCTATGGCGGCGAGATACTCCTCCGCCGTACGGCTTCCCTCGTTAAACTGATATTTCTCGATCGCCGCCAACGAATCCGCGGCACAGGCAACCCCGGTGCCGTGCAGACCAAAATTGTTGTATTTTCCACCTGAAGAAATATCCTCAGAATCGGTAAGAATATCCATAAACGGAGCAGGAACGAACCACACGTTCTGAACAGAATCTGTAATTGAATCCAGCTCCTCACGCAAAATCCGCCGCACACCCTGCCAGAGTTCTTCCATGGTTTCCGCTTTGGCAAGATACGTATGTACAGCCCGATCAATTACTTTTGGAAAGGACAATGCGCCTATATTGGCGATGTCCGCACCGACACGCGGGATAATAAACTCCCAGCAGGCCGCTACGGCATAATCTGCCGCGTCACGGTGGGAATAGCCGAGTCTTTCCAGCCCCGGAATAACAATATCGTCGTTGGAATACTGGGGGAACCCAAGCCCTGCCGCCGTAAGACGGCTGCCCTCCCGATATACTTCTTCAGGCGTATCACGGTTCACGCGCAGATTAATCTTGGGATCGATCATTTTAATCTCACCCGATGCACGCAGACACAGTGTACTCAATTCACTGTAAACGGAATTGCCGGCGGCATCCACGCCGCCCAGCATAATGCTCTGTCCGTTATCTCCCTGCTGAATACCGGGATACAAATCACTGTCTATATTGCAGGCAAGGAAAAAATCGCAGATGAGTTCATACGCTTCTTCCTTCGTAAGCACGCCGTTTGCAATATCGTAATCGTAGTACGGTTTCATATACAGATCAAAACGGCCCAGCGTATTGTGATATTCGCCTTCAGCCCAAATGGACCAATGCAGAATACGGAGAGACTGCAAAGCTTCCCGGAAAGAACGGGCACCGTATGCCGGCACACGGCGAAGTGTTTCAGCAATATCGTCTCTTCCCTCTTTTTCCGCAAGCGCCCGATAACGATCAACAAGTGTAAGAAGTGCGTCAATCTCTGCCGCGGAGGCAGCATCACAGTGATCCCGCTTTGCCAAAAGTCCGGATGAGATCACGGAAGCATAGTCGGGACTAAGGTTGGAGAGATATCCCAATTCATGGATATAGTGCTTTTCGCGGATCTCCGTCCACTCTGCTTCCGTCAATACGTCCGGCAAATCAGTAACAGTACGTACAAAAACAAGTTTCTGTCCCGGCAGAATATGGGGCGTTTCCTGGGCGCACACATTGGTAAAACGCTGTGCCATGCGTGTACGCACCGCACAGCCGCTATGTGCCC
>JAZQDY010000200.1:0-8377 GCA_045547015.1 Eubacteriales bacterium
GAACTGACCGCTACCACGGCTGCAGAACTTGGATATCCGCCGGTGGAAGACGGTACGCGCGCTCCCGCATTTGCACGGCTCAGTGAACTGAAAGGACAGATCAAGGATCTCGGTCATGTCAACGTGGCGGCCATCGACGAATATGCCGAGGTTAAAGAACGGTATGATTTCGTCAGCGTGCAGATGGCAGATCTGAATGATGCAAAGGAAGATCTGCTCGGTATCATCGGCTCGATAGAGGATGAGATGAAGCGGATGTTTACCGAAGCGTTTGATAAGATCAATGAAAACTTCGGTGAGGTATTTAGGGAACTGTTCGGCGGCGGTGAGGCACATCTTTCTCTGTCCGATCCTGAAAATGTCCTTACCAGCGGCATCGAAATCAGTGCCGCCCCGCCCGGAAAGATGATAAAGAATCTGTCTCTTCTGTCCGGCGGCGAGCAGTCTGTCATTGCGATCGCGCTTTTGTTTGCCATGATTCGTGTAAATCCGTCTCCTTTCTGCATTTTCGACGAGATTGAGGCGGCACTGGACGAGGTGAACGTACAGCGCGTGGCACAGTACGTGAAACGGTATTCCGAGAAAATGCAGATCATCATGATTACACACCGCCGCGGTACTATGGAGATTGCGGATACGCTGTACGGTGTTACCATGCCGCGTCACGGTGTATCGAAAGTGTTTACGCTGGACGTATCCTCCATGACGGACGAGGACTTTGAGAACGCGCTGTAAAGCATGAGAACATAACGGGAGAATATTGATGGGATTTTTTGATAAACTGAAAAATGGTCTTGCCAAAACGAAGAATGCTTTCTTCGGGCAGATCAGCGAAGTGGTGAAAAGCTTCCGCAAAGTGGATGAGGATCTTCTGGAGGAGTTGGAAGAGCTCATGATCTGCGCAGATATGGGCGCTGAGACTACGGAGGCGATTATTGATGAGCTCCGTGAGCAGATCAAAGCGGAAAAGATCACCGATGCAGACGGCGTTCTCGCTGCGCTGAAATCGATCCTGCGCGGACATATCGGGGAAGGAGAGCCGCTTTCACTGACTACGGTTCCCTCCGTGATACTGGTGATTGGTGTAAACGGCGTAGGTAAAACCACATCCATAGGCAAAATTGCCGCCCGTCTGAAAGCGGAAGGGAAGAAAGTGATCGTAGCCGCCGCGGATACGTTTCGTGCTGCAGCCATCGATCAGCTGGCTGTGTGGTGCGATCGCGCCGGGGTGGAACTGATTCGGCAAAGTGAGGGGAGTGATCCCGCTGCCGTCGTGTTTGACGCTGCTGCTGCCGCTAAAAAGAGAGGCGCGGACGTGCTCATCGTAGACACCGCCGGGCGTCTCCATAACAAAAAGAATCTGATGGACGAGCTTGCCAAGATCGACCGTGTGCTCGCCCGGGAGTTGCCGGATACCGTCCGGGAAACCTTGCTTGTGCTGGACTCCACGACCGGGCAGAATGCAGTGATGCAGGCCCGTGAATTCATGAACGCCGCAAAAATCACCGGACTGATCCTTACGAAACTGGACGGCACCGCAAAGGGCGGTGCGGTATTCTCCATCAAAAATATGCTCGGTATCCCGGTGAAATTCATCGGCGTGGGCGAGCAAATGGACGATATGCAGCCCTTTGACGCCGGAATGTTTGTGGATGCGCTGTTTGATGAAAAAGAAGCCCGGGAGGATGAGTCATGAAAATCGTTCTGGCATCCAGAAATCAAAAGAAGATCCGGGAACTCGAAACCCTGCTGTCGTCACTGACTGCCGGAGATATTGAGGTTTTGTCTCTTTCCGATATCGGCTATGAGGACGATATTGTGGAAGACGGCAATTCCTTTGCGGAAAATGCAATGATAAAGGCTTCCGTTCCCGCATCTCTCGGCTATATCGGTATAGCCGACGATTCCGGACTTACAGTGGACGCACTGAACGGTGCCCCCGGCATCTATTCTGCCCGCTATGCGGGAGAGGACGCGACAGACGGAAAGAACAACGAAAAGCTTCTCGCCGAGATGGGGACTGTTCCCGATGAAAACCGGGGCGGTGCGTTTGTATCCGCCATCGCCTGCGTTCTTCCCGACGGAATGGAAGCGCAGATTCCGGAGGGAATCCGTGCCGTTACCAGAGAGGGGAGAGTTGCTTTTGTGATTACCGGCGAATGCCGGGGAACGATTCTCCGAGCCCCCAGAGGAACGGACGGGTTCGGCTATGATCCGCTGTTCTACGTGTCCTCCCACAGCCGTACCTTTGCGGAACTGTCTGCACAGGAGAAAAACGAAATCAGCCACCGCGGGATTGCCATGCGCGCTTTCTGTGCGGCATTTACACACATTTTCAAAGATAATCTGTAATAGACAAACGGAGTGTAGAATACATTATGTTGACAAGCAAACAGAGAGCCGCTCTCCGATCCATGTCCAATAATATGGATCCCATTATGCAGATAGGGAAAAGCGGTATCGGTGAAGAACTGATTACTTCTGTGGAAAATGCCCTGGAAGCACGGGAACTGATTAAAATGAGTGTGCTTGATACGGCACCTTTGACTGCACGTGAAGCGGCGGAGGAACTGGCGGAGGCAACCGGTGCAGATCCTGTATCGGTGGTAGGACGCCGCTTTGTTCTGTATCGTCCGTCCAGGAAGAAGCCGAAGATTATTGTCTGACGATGCCGTATAAACTCGGTATTTACGGGGGGACGTTTGATCCGCCCCACAACGCCCACGTACGTGCAGCACGTGCGTTTGTCAGCGAGATCGGGCTCGATGCGCTTTATATCATGCCGGCGGCCATCCCGCCCCACAAGCGCGTGTCATTTGATGATAATCCGGCGATCCGCCTTCTTATGACCCGTGCCGCCTTTGACGGCGTGGACCCGCGGATTACTGTGTCCGATTATGAAATCCGCCGTTCGGATGTAAGCTATACCTACAAGACGCTGACACATTTTTCTGAAACGACGGATGCGGAGCTCTATTTTCTCTGCGGTACGGATATGTTTCTGACGCTTTATTCCTGGCGGTGTCCGGAGATAATTTTCGAGAAGGCGGTTCTTGTCTGCGCCATGCGTGAAAATGACCCGGCGGCATACCGCGCCGTTATGGAAAAGGAAAAACTGTACATCCGTGAGTATGGGGCGAAAATCAGGCATATTCAAGAACCGCCTATGGAACTTTCTTCAAGTGAGATCCGTCAAATAGTCCGTACAGGCGGCGATGTTTCGGGGCTTATTCCCCCTGCCGTCTGCCGCATAATGGACGCGCATCATTTATACAGGAGTGATAACGCATGATTTCTTTGAGCGAAGATACGCTCTCGTCTCTCAGAGAACGGATTCGCCCGTATCTGAAGGATAAGCGGTACAAGCATACTTTGGAGGTGGAAGAAGAGGCTGCCCGGATCGGGGCGGTCTATCTGCCGGAGAAAATTCCGAAACTTCGTGTATCCGCCCTGCTTCACGATATAACAAAACGGGACTCTTTTGAAAAACAGTTGCAATACTGCGAAGAATTTGGTATAATATTGAATCATACCGATCTCTCCTTTTCAAAGCCTATGCATGCTTTGACCGGCGCGGCTTTGGCTGAGCGCGATTTCGCTGATGTTGTGGATGAAGAGATTTTGTCGGGTATCCGCTGGCATACCACGGGGCACGACGGAATGAGCGTCTATGAATCCATTGTTTATCTTGCCGATTATATTGAACCGAGCCGAACTTTTGATGACTGTATTGCGGTACGCAATTATTTCTGGGGGTCCATGCCGGAGGAGGACGACCGCAAGGCGCAGGTCGTACATCTTTGTAAAACGATGGTGCTGTCCTTTGATCTGACGATCCGGTCGCTCCTTGATGATGGTGAGCCGGTGGCGATGGACACCCTGCTTGCGCGGAATTGCTTTCTTGCAAGAGTGCAGGCTCTGGCGGATACCTGAATGCGGTGATTTGCCTTCATGCTATGACTTTTTGGATCGACGCTGAAGATGTGTGCAACTATCTGAAAGGAATCAGCCTTTGTAAGGCTGTGGAGTATAGATATGCGTAAAAATTACAGAACCAATCCGTACGCTCCAACGCGGGGGCAAATGGCGGCTGTCCTTTGTGTCGTACTTGCCATTGTCATGATTACGCTTGCAGCCGCTTTCGTCTGGCTGTATAAACCGAATCGCGAAGAACCCGACCTCCCGTTTTCTACTGGTACTGACCCGGATCCTTCTCAGATTTCTACTACTCCTGTGGAGTCTGGAAATGAAAAAGCACCTGACGTGCCGATCTATACGGCCCGTGAAGATGTTTATAATTTTCTTCTCATCGGTCATGACCGGGCTGCAAGACTGGCAGATGTTATCATGCTTCTGAATTATGATGTTTCCGCCGATCGTGTGTCCATTATGCAGATTCCCAGGGATACGTATATTAACGCCGGTTCCAATGTGCCGAAAATCAACGTGCTGTTTGCGGCTTACTATAATCACGCGGCAGCCGACGGTGAAAAAAATCCTACTAAAGTAGCGGCAGAGAAACTGGCAGAAACGCTGGAGCAGAATCTGTGCATTCAGATTCAGTATACGGCAGTTATGAACCTGGACGGCTTTGCCGGTATTGTGGATGCAGTAGGCGGCGTTGATGTGGATATTCCCAGCGATATGGATTACGATGATCCGGTGCAGGATCTGCATATCCATCTGAAAGCCGGCCCCACCCATCTGACCGGTGCGGCGGCAGAAGGATTTGTCCGTTTCCGTGATGGGTTCGTGCAGGCGGATATCGGCCGTGTTAACGCGCAGAAGATTTTCATGGCGGCGTTTATCGATAAGGTGAAATCTTCCGTGAGCATTACAAATATTCCTGTGCTGACCGCTCTTGCCAACGAGGTCGTATCCAATCTGACAACAGATATCACCGCTGCGGATGTGGTGTACTTTGGGAAGAACGCGCTTTCAGTGGATCTTTCCCAGATCACGCTCATGACCGTTCCCGGTGACAGCGTAAAGAGTGACAGCGCCTGGTATTATGTGGTCAACCGCGCAGATACACTGGCGGCCGTCAACGCTTACTTTAATATTTATGACAATGACATAACGGACGCGATTTTTGATAAAAACTGTATCTTTAACGATGCGGAATCCGAGGCGGTTTCGACGGCGTATTATGCGGAAAAATCCGCTCTGGATAACGAGTTTAAAGCGGATGAGGTGCTGGAAAATTCCATCGATATTCCGCATACCTGAGCGTAAACGGATAGAAACGAAAGAAAGCCATAAAGAAAGGAAACGGAATGAATAACGAACTGTATACGGAACAGAAACCCCAGCCGATCGTGGCATCTGATGCGTCCCCTCGCGAAATTGCCGAAGCTGTCGTGGCTGTTCTGGATTCAAAAAAAGCACGGGATATCAAGCTTCTCCATGTGGAAGCGCAAACCTCTATTGCGGATTACTTTGTGCTCTGTACCGGTAGTTCCCGCACCCAGGTGCGTTCCCTCATCGATGAGGTGGAATATAAACTCTCCCTCTGCGGAATCGTGCCGCATCATACCGAAGGCGTAGATGCATCCGGATGGATGCTGCTGGATTTCGGTGCCGTGATTGTACACGTTTTCAGCAGGGAAGCACGCGCTTTCTACAATCTGGAAAAGTTGTATGCTGAGACGAGCGAAGAGGATATCTCTTCACTCATCAGTGAAGACTGACGTGAAAAATTTTACTGTATAAGTATAAATAAGACAGAGGATTTACCATGAAGTACGAGTTTAACCGAATCGACAGAAAATGGCAGGAAAGATGGGAAAAGGAAGGTGCGTTCCACGCACAGGATCATTCCGATAAGCCGAAGTTCTACGGCCTTGTGGAGTTCCCGTATCCCAGCGGCGCAGGTATGCACGTTGGACACATTAAGGCGTACTCCGGCCTGGAGGTCGTTTCCCGTAAGAGAAGAAAAGAAGGGTACAACGTCCTTTTCCCCATTGGATTTGACGCATACGGTCTGCCTACGGAGAATTCCGCCATTAAGTTCAATACGCACCCCCGTATTCTGACGGACAGAAATATCGAGAAGTTTACCTCTCAGCTGAAGCGGGTGGGATTCTCTTTCGACTGGAATCGCGTGATCGATACCACCGATGAGAATTACTACAAGTGGACCCAGTGGATTTTCCGCAAGATGTTTGACGAGGGCCTTGTGTTCCGCGCAAAGACGCTGGTGAATTACTGCCCCCACTGTAAGGTCGTTCTTTCCAATGAGGACTCTCAGGGCGGTAAGTGCGATATCTGCCACAGCGATATCGTGCAGAAGTCCAAGGACGTTTGGTATCTCAGAATCACCCAGTATGCGGACAAGCTGCTCCAGGGACTGGATACGGTGGATTATCTGCCTAACGTTCGCCTGCAGCAGGAAAACTGGATCGGTAAATCCGAGGGCGCTTTCGCTAACTTCAAACTGAAGGATACGGACGAGAGTCTGCTTATCTATACTACCCGCTGTGATACTATGTTCGGCGTAACCTTTATGGTTATCGCCCCGGAGCATCCGATTATTGAAAAATACAGTGACCGCATCACGAATATGGATGCACTGAACGCGTATAAAGAAGAGTGCGCGAAAAAGACCGAGTTTGAGCGTACCCAGCTTGTGAAAGACAAAACCGGCGTATGCATTGAGGGACTTACTGCCATCAACCCCGCCAACGGCAAGGAGATTCCTATTTATATCTCCGATTACGTTATGATGGGTTACGGCACGGGTGCTATCATGGCTGTGCCGGCACACGATGAGCGCGACTATGAGTTTGCCAAGAAATTCGGCATCGATATCATTGAAGTAATCAGCGGCGGCAATATTGCCGAGGCGGCCTATACCGGCGACGGTGAAATGATTAATTCAGACTTCCTCAACGGCATCAAGACCAAAAAGGAAGCCATCGAAAAAATGCTCTCCTTCCTCACCGAAAAGGGAATCGGTGAGAAGGGTATCCAGTTCAAAATGAAGGATTGGGCGTTCAACCGCCAGCGCTATTGGGGTGAGCCCATCCCGATCGTTCACTGCCCCAAGTGCGGCATGGTAGGCGTTCCTTATGAGGAACTGCCGCTCCGCCTGCCCGATATGGAGAAGTTTGAACCGGGTGAAGGCGGTGAGAGCCCGCTTGCCCGTGTAGAATCCTTCGTGCGCTGCAAATGCCCTCAGTGCGGCGGTGACGCACGCCGTGAGACCGATACCATGCCCCAGTGGGCAGGCTCTTCCTGGTACTTCCTCCGCTACTGTGATCCGAACAACAGT
This sequence comes from Eubacteriales bacterium, assembly GCA_045547015.1. Lineage (GTDB taxonomy): Bacteria > Bacillota > Clostridia > Oscillospirales > CAG-272 > SIG701. The sequence continues at coordinate 7,274 of JAZQDY010000200.1, forward strand.
GAGGCTCTTGCTTCCAAGGAAGCACTGAAGTACTGGCTGCCTGTTGACTGGTATAACGGCGGTATGGAGCACGTAACCCGTCATATGATCTACTCCCGCTTCTGGCATCACTTCCTCTATGATATCGGTGAAGTACCCACATCAGAGCCGTACGCCAAGCGCACTGCACAGGGACTGATTCTCGGTCCCGATGGGGAGAAGATGAGTAAATCCAAAGGCAACGTGGTGGACCCGAACGATGTAATCGATGAATACGGCGCAGATGTTCTGCGTGTGTATGTTCTCTTTATGGGTGAGTATGCGTCTGCATCCCCCTGGAGTGACAGCTCTGTGCGCGGATGTAAACGCTTCCTTGACCGCGTAGGTGCGCTCACGGATATTGCTTCCGGCCGAGGTGTCACCGAGGCGTTGGAAATCGCATTCCATAAGACGGTGAAGAAGGTCACGAACGATATCGAGGAAATGAAATATAACACTGCCATCGCGGCAATGATGAGCCTGCTCAATGAGATCGCAGAGGTTGGTCACATCACGCTGGATGAGCTGGAAACGTTTATTTCCATTCTGAACCCGTTTGCTCCCCATATTACTGAGGAGATCTGGGAACTGATCGGCGGGGAAGGCTTGCTCAGCCTCCGCGCATGGCCTTCCTATGATGAGGCAAAAACTGTGGACAACACTGTTGAGATCGCCGTGCAGATCTGCGGTAAGTTGAAGAGCACGATTACCGTTGCAGCCGCTGCCGAGAAATACGATGTAATTGCCGCTGCCAAGGCGGACGCGAAAGTTGCAGCTGCGCTGGAAGGCAAAACGATCGTGAAAGAAATCTATGTCCCCGGCCGCATTGTCAATATCGTAGCGAAATAATGGATGTGCCGTGCCTATTCACGTGTTCTGAAAAGAAAAATTTGAAATATTGGAAAGTTACTATTGACAAGTGAAGGGTAATCAGGTATAATATACAGGAGATATTGTTTGTCTCGTGTGCCTAATGCGAAGGGAGGGATATGGATGGCAGAGATCAGAGTTAAGGATAATGAATCGCTTGACAGTGCGCTTCGTAGATTCAAGCGTCAGTGTCAGAGATCCGGCATTCAGGCCGAG
>JAZQDY010000201.1:0-4353 GCA_045547015.1 Eubacteriales bacterium
ACAATCCCTCAGTCAGCTTCGCTGACAGCTCCCTTTACACAAGGGAGCCTTTGACACAAGATCATTCTACGCTGAATTTTTATTTGCTTTCTGCTCATCGGCAAAGCCTTTATGGAACCCCGCCACTATGGCGGGGTTTTCGTCTTACAAAAAAGGATGCATTCCCAAAGAATACATCCTTTTTCCGTATCAGTTAATTTCCTCTTCTTCGTCCGGCTTAGGCTCCGCAAGGACGGTCAGCTTGGTCACGCGCTCCTCGTCCATGTTGGCAACGATGACAAAAATATTCTCATACCGGAAGCTGTCGCCCACATGGGGATCCGCCTCCAGCATTTCGATGGCCCAGCCGCCCATTGTGGAATACTCGCAGGAGAAGTTCTCCGGCTTCACGAAATCGATCTCCGCAAAGAAATCGTCGATATTCATGTCGCCCAGTACCTCGTAGGTATTCTCACCCGTTGCCAGGCATTCGGTAATAATCACGTCTGTGTCGTCCCAGATATCGCCTACCAGCTCCTCCAGGATATCTTCCATGGTAATCACGCCCAGCGTTCCGCCGTATTCATCGATTACGATGGCCAGATGCATCTTAGCCTCGCGCAGCTTTGCCAGCGCCGCCGGCAGCTTCATGGTCTTATGCAGTTTGCACGGGTTCAGCAGCATCTCTCTGAGATCCGGCGTTCCCTCGTCCAGCGTTGCCTTATGATACCGGGTAAGGGACAAAATTCCCACAATATTGTCAATGCTGTCCTCGTACACGGGAATACGTGAGAACTGGGTCATATCGGACAGCAGTGCCGTAATCTTTTCTTCTTCGTCGTTGATGTTCAGTGCCGTCACATCGATACGGGGCGTCATGATCTTTTCGATGGTGATATCGCTGAACTGAAGGGTAGACTGAAGCAGTTCGCCCTGCCCTTCGTTGATAACACCCTCCTCTTCAACCGTATCGATAATGGAGGAAAGCTCTTCCTCCGTCACGGTGGGTTCGTCGTCCTTGCGGTCAGATCCCCACATTTTGCGGAGAAGAACCAAAAGCGCCATAACGATAAATACGATAGGGCTGAGAATCACCGTCAGAACCCGCGTAGGAATGGCAATAAACCGCACCAGCGTATCCGCGTTCTGCTTGGCAAGCACCTTCGGTACGATTTCGCCGAAGATCAGAATCACCACAGTGACCAGTATGGTCGCTATGGTAGACGCCACCGCCACGTTGTCCCGGAACAAATTCATCACAATCAGGGTGGTGCAGGTAGATATAGCGATATTGGCAAGGTTGTTGCCAATCAGGATAGCAGACAGGGAGATGGTGAACTTATCGCAGATGCCGTACGCAATCCGCGACATGCAGCAGCCGCCGTCGGCCGCTTTCTTGAGTCGGAGCTTGTTGGCGCTGTTGAAGGTAATCTCCGAAGCGGAGAAATAGGCAGACAGGCAGATCATAACAAAGATGACCACGTACGCCCACCACATGCCCGAAAAGTGTTCCCGGAAGGTCATACCGCCACCTCCTCCGACGACGCTGCCGCTTTTCTTTCGGCAAGATCGTCTTCATCAAGGATATGCACAATAACCTCCGTAATACGGCCGTCCGCGACTGTTTCCGCCGTAAATTCCAAATTCCCGTATACGAAGGATTCGTCCTCCTCGGGAAGATGCCCCAGCGTTTCCAGCATAAAGGAAAGCAGCGGCTTTGCGGCAATATTCCGCGGCGCAGTCCCAAGTCCCATGCGCTCATATGCGCCCGCAACGAGCATATGGGTGTTTATCAGATATTTGTTACCGCCCAGCGTCTGGAAATTCTGGTCAACCACATCTTCCTCGTCGAAGATTTCGCCCACCAGCTCTTCCAGGATATCCTCTATGGTTACAAGGCCCACTACTTTTTTCTCGTCATCAAGGACCAGGGCGATCTGCAGCTTATGCTGGCGCATATCGGTAAGCAGATCGTCGATTTTTGCATCCTTGCTGACGCGGTACGGGGGAGTCATCACCTGGCGCAGTTTTACGTTCGGATTGCGTTTGTATTCGATCAGGTATGTACGGGTACGGAGCATACCCACGATTCTGTCGGAATTCTCCGCTTTCACAGGCAGACGGGAATGATTCGTCTCCCGGATCACCGAAAGAATCTCCTCCGGCTCCGCGTTAATCCGGAGATAATCGATATCCTTTTCCATGGTCATAATATCGCCCACGGTGGTTCTGGCAAACTCAAGAGCCGATTTAAGCATATCGCTCTGCTCCTCGTCCACTACGCCCTCTTCCTCTGCCGTTTCGATAATCTCCGTCAGTTCGTCTTCGGTAATGGTGGGCTCTGCCTCTTTGGGAGCAAACACTTTTGAGACAAAATCGGAAATCAGACCGAAAAAGGCGGAAAACGGCTTCAGAATCTTCATGAGGAAACGCAGAGACCCCTCAAAGAACAGCGACACGGATTCACTCCGATCGTTGGCAAAGCTTTTAGGAATCATCTCGCTGAAAAGGAAAATGATCGCCGTGCTGAGCGCGGAGCAGATCATGGAAAACGCAAAGGAATCGAGAAACGCCTGGGATTTACCGAATCTGTCCCGGAAAATGTCCGTTGCCAGAATGGTAAACACTGCCGCGCCGGCAATCTTCGTTACGTTATTGCCCAGCAGCAGCGTGGTCAGCGCTTTATCGAACTTGCCCAGAATGTACATAACGCCCTGTGCTTTTTTGTTTCCATCGTCGGCCAACGCCTTGATCCGAATTTTATTGACGGCAGAAAACGAGCTTTCAGTGGCAGCGAAATATGCCCCACCTACAACACAAAGGATAAACACGATCCATAACGGTATACTGTCACTGCCCACGGAAAAAACCAACTCCTTACCTTTTTGATAAAACGGTATCGTTAAACTCTATTGTACCATGCATATGACTCTTTGTCAAGAGAGCGGCAGGAGGATAGGAGCGCCTCCATCCTATCAAAATGCGTAAGCACTTACCGCCGCCGTCAAACCGCACGGAAACGGCTTCACGAAGCCGCCCCGTTGCTTTCCTCGTCTGCCGCCCCGTTCGCCGCACGGAGCCGCCTTTTGCACCAGCATACGGCAATAACCTCTGCCGTCAGAATCAAAAGGTTTACAAAGAACACCGCTGGTGCCAATATCCATAAAACACCAAGAATCTTCTCGTCGGTAATCAGGCCGAAATACAGGTAAGCACCGCCTACGTCACCAGCGTCCGGCAGAATCCAGTACGGCAAAAAATACGTAACGCCGGAAAGCCATATCCATATCTTCAGTCTGGAAAACGCCGGCACCAAAAACGCCGCGCTGAGATTGGCACACAAAAAGAACAGTGTATGAAACAGGGAGATTCCGCAAACGATCAGCGCAAACCGGATCCACCACATAGTAAACAGATACGACAGTGCCGTGATGCCGATAAACAGGAAGGTGATCAGCTTGTATTCTTTCGTCTCCTCCGTTTGCTTTACCCCTGTTTTTTTCATCCGCTGAACAAGAAAAACAACGCCTAAAATACATCCGGCAAGGAAAATTTTTCCCAGCAGCGGAAGCAAATTTCCAAAAATCGAAAACATAAAATCTCGCCCCGTCGAAAAGTTCCGGATCAATCCGGCTTTTTGTCAAAGTCCAGCGTCAGATCATAGTCGCCCAGTTTGTTAACGTGGAATCCGTTTTTCTTATATTCCTCGTAATCAAAGGCCTCCAGCTCGTCGATGGCAAGCTTGTGGAACTCGTAGAAATTGTGCCACCATTCCCAGCCGCTGCCCAGATCGTTCGACAGGTAGGCATCGGCGATATCGCAGGCGGTCTGCGGGGCTACGTAGAAAGCACCCATGGCAAGCACGTTTACGCCATTGCCGGTAATGGCACGGAGGGCGGCAGGCAGGCTTTCCACAACGCCGGCATGCACGTGGGGACATTTGCTGGCGGCGATATGGATACCCATACCGGTACCGCAGAACAGCAGGGCACGCTCATAATTTCCCTCGGAGATCTCCGCGCCTACACGCAGACCCACCCGATGGAACATAAGATCCGTATCCTTTGGATCGCTGTCCTTTTTCACGCCCAGATCAAGAATCTTCCAGCCTTTTTTCGTAAGATGCTCCACGACGACCTCTTTCAGCGGGAATCCGGCAAAATCCGCACCGACAACCAGATACTTCTCTTTTACTGTTTTCATAATTTTCTCCTTATTATTTGGAAATAGCAAAGCCGTTTTGGGGAAAAGACGCCCCTTACCGTTTTATGATACCATATCCGCCTGCCTATGTCAATAAATTCCCCCCAAATAATAATCCACCCGCATAGCGGGTGGTATTTCAGTTTCGGGCATAGCCCTAATACTACAGGC
>JAZQDY010000202.1:0-2188 GCA_045547015.1 Eubacteriales bacterium
TCCATGTCAGTCAGCTCGAAGGTCAGTCCGAGGCGATCCTGCACGGCCTCGGTACGGTTGTAAACGGCCTGTGCCAGCACCTCGGAATCCTTGGCGTCGGCGCCGTCCCAGTCGATCTTGCGGTAGGTGTGGCGGGTGAGCACGCCCACCGTTTCGCCATTCATGTTGAAGTCCTCGGGGAGATCGTCTTTGGCGTTCTTTCGGTCATTCGGATCCAGTGTTTCCGCGGGAGCGGTGGTTTCTGCGGGGGCAGTCGTGCCATTTGCGGGATTGGTGTCCCTGCTGCAGGCTATCATGGCAGGGAGCAGCATGAGCGCGGCAAGAACCAGGGCAAGAATTCGTCTCATAAGAGCCTCCTTGTTTTCTGCGCCAGGCAGAATTTTCTTACTGATTCAGATTATAATACGAAAATGCCCGTTTGTCAATAGCCGTTTTTGTGAAAAAGCACCGAACCGCTTCCGGTTCGGTGCTTTAACTGGTTTATTCTGCGTCAGCGGCGGTAATGGCGTCTACCAGCTCAATGATCTTGTAGTTGGCTGCCTTTACAGCGGCGTTGTAACGGGAAACGTAGTCCTTGGTCTGCTTCTGCAGGCAGGTGCGGAAGATGTAGGTGCAGCCCACCTGGTAGTACTCGCTGAGGAAGTTTTTGTGCAGAACGTCCTTTACGATATCGATGCACTGACCGGAGTAGGAGTCGCGGGAGTACTTCATCTTCAGCGCGGATTCGTAGAATACCTCTACTACGCTTCTGTAGGATTCGGAGGACAAAGCCTCAATTACACCGCCGATGCGCTCGTCCGTGCAGGTTTTGGGAATGGTAATAAACGTAGCGGAGGTAGTGATGGGCGCCAGATATTCTTCCTGTTTTTCATCTACGCGGGGCATGGGCAGAATACCGTAGTCATCCTCCATGTTGCGGAAGTGTTCCTGATCGGTGTAGGAGAGGGAGTTGAAGTAGATCAGTACGCCGCCGGCGGTAAATACACCGGAGGTAGCGGCAGGATACTGCTTCGGCAGGTTCATATCCACGGCAGCACCGGGAGTTTCCCAGCACAACTTGTAGAATTTGTCAAAGACCTCCTGGCCGCGGTCCAGATCGTGCTCGATCACCGGATAGCCTTCTTCATTGCGGGAGTAGGTCCTGAATCCGGCGGCATCCTCCATGTAGGCGAGAATCCACTGGTTATCCACAACAAAGCCGAAGGTGTCGCCTTCCTCCAGCTTGCCGTTGCCGTTCACGTCGTTGGCGGCGGTTTCCACCATTTCGATCACGTCATCGTAGTACCAGTCGTAGTCCAGCGCTTTTTTGTACAGCTCATCGGAATTGCCGAAGTTTTCTTCGTACAGCCGCTTGTTGAAATAGGAAACGTAGGCGTAGTAGTAGGTGTTCATGGTGGCGTCACCCATCATATAGCGGATGTTTTTGCCGTCCAGAGACATCTTTTCCATAACGTCGCCTGCCCACCAGGGCTGGGAGAAATCCAGATACTTGTTTTCGGAAACGTCACGGAACAGATGATCGTTGCCGAAGCGGATGGATGCGTTGCCGGCCACCAGCACGATCTGCCAGGTGTCGTCACCGGCCATGAGATTTTCTTCAATGGCGGTACCGTAATCGTCGTAGCCGATATCCATATCGGTCAGTTCAAAGGTCAGCCCGAGACGCTCCTGTACGGCGGCGGTACGGTTGTAGGCAGCCTGTGCTACTACTTCGTCAGCACCGGCACCGTCCCAGTCAATCTTGCGATAGGAGTGGCGGGTGAGAACGCCCACCGTCTCGCCGTTCATGTTGAAATCGGCGGGGAGGTTGTCCTTGGCGTTTTTACGGTCGTTTGGGTCCAGCGTTTCTTCCGGGACGGTGGTTTCCGTACCGGCGGCATCCGTGGTGCCGGGGGTGGGATCATCCGTGGTTTTGTCGCAGGCGATCATGGCGGGGAGCAGCATGAGGAGTGCGAGAACGAGAGCGAAAATGCGTTTCATAAAAACCTCCTGAAAGAAATTTGTACAGAAATACATTATTATTGTATTATAACAAAAATCTATTGTCAAGTAACAACGGTGCTGTTTTTGGCATCCATAATGTCACGGTTTTTGGTGTAAAGAAAAACGGAGGTGTTGCATTTGCAAGTGCAACACCTCCGCGCGCTTTCCCCTGCCCGATACGGCGGTCATTTTTGCCCGTTCCGGG
>JAZQDY010000203.1:0-7415 GCA_045547015.1 Eubacteriales bacterium
CGCGTCAATGCCGGGATTCTGCAGACCTACTGCGTTTATCATGCCGGCAGGGCATTCTGCAATGCGCGGGGTGGGGTTTCCGAAGCGGGGATCCTTGGTGGTTCCCTTGAAGGATAGGGATCCCAGCACGTTGATGTCGTACAGCTCGGCGAATTCGTAGCCGAATCCGAACGTGCCGCTGGCAGGAATAATGGGATTACTGAGCGTTACACCGGACAGAGTGACCTGTGTGTTTACCATATGATTTCCTCCTTTTCGAGAACCGGGCCGTCGCGGCAGATGCGCTTATTTCCGTATTTGGTTTTGCAGGAGCAGCCCATGCAGGCGCCGAAGCCGCAGCCCATGCGCTCTTCAAAGCTGTACTGTCCGGAAACTTCGACGGCGTTGTACAGCGCTTTCAGCATGGGTTCAGGGCCGCAGGCGTAGGTGTAGGTGTATGCACCGGCATCGGCGAGGGCATCCGTAACGAAGCCCTTTACGCCTGCCGTGCCGTCCACGGTGGATATCAGTACGGCAGCACCCAGTTTTTCAAATTCATCCCGGTAGAAGATTTCCGCCGCCGTGTTGAAGCCGAGAATGACCGTTACCTTTTTGCCCTCGGCAATAAGCCGGCGGGCAAGAAGATACATGGGCGGTACACCGGCACCGCCGCCAACCAGCAGCGGCGCCTCGCCGCTTTTGCTTGTGTCATAACCGTTGCCGAGTCCCGTAAGGATATCCAGCTGTACACCGGACTGCATCTTTGCCATGGCCTCCGTTCCCTGACCGACCACCTTGTAAAGCAGCGTCAGGCTGTCCCCCTCCACGTTGCAGACGGAGATGGGACGGCGGAGGAAAAATCCGTCCAGCTTGATATTCACAAACTGTCCCGGTGCGGTGATGTCCGAGACATCACCGGCGAGGATCATTTCGTACATGTCCCGCGTGAGAGCGCGGTTGGATTCGATCGTAAACAGTCCCTGGTTCATTCGTTTGCCCCTTTGCTGTCGATGGTGGACACTTTGTTGGTGATTTCTTCAAGAACGTCCAGTACGATGCGGACGGTATCCAGGTTGGAGAACAGAGTCACGCCGTTTTCAACGGCACAGCGGCGGATCAGCACGCCATCCTCGTAATGGATACCGGACATGATGGCGCGGGTGTTAATCACGTAACTGACGTAGCCGGCGCGGAGGGATTCGAAGATTTCCTCGCTGCCTTCCAGCAGTTTTTTCAGTACGCGGGTACGGATGCCGTTTTCTTTCAGAAATTCTGCGGTGCCCACGGTTGCCTCAATATTGAAGCCCATATCGTAGAAGCGGCGCACGAGCGGCAGTGCTTCTTCCTTATCCTCGTCTGCCAGCGTGACGATGACGGTGCCGTAGTTCTGCAGATTCACACCGCCGGCAATCAGCGCCTTCTGCATGGCGCGGTGCAGCTTATCGTCATATCCGATGGCTTCACCGGTGGACTTCATTTCGGGAGAGAGGTATGCGTCCAGTCCCCGGATTTTGGAGAAGGAGAATACCGGTACCTTTACGTACCATCTCTTTCTTTCTGTGGGATAGAGATCGAAAATGCCCTGTTCCTTCAGAGACTTGCCGAGGATTACGTTAGTGGCAATGTCTGCCAGGCTGTAGCCGGTGGCTTTGGAGAGGAAGGGAACGGTACGGGAGGAACGGGGGTTTACCTCAATGATGTACACGTCGTCCTTGTCGTCTACGATGAACTGGATGTTGTAAAGACCTACGATGCCGATGCCCAGACCGAGTTTTTTGGCGTAACTCAGAATAATGCCTTTGACCCGGTTGGAAATCGTGAAGGTGGGGTATACGCTGATAGAGTCACCGCTGTGTACGCCGGTGCGCTCTACGAGCTCCATAATACCGGGGATGAAAACGTCCCGTCCGTCGCAGATAGCGTCCACCTCTACCTCGCGTCCCTGAATGTAGTGGTCTACCAGAACCGGCTTGTCCACGTCGATTTCCACGGCGGTCTTCAGATACTGACGAAGCTGATTTTCGTTCGCCACGATCTGCATGGCACGTCCGCCCAGCACGAAACTGGGACGAACCAGCACGGGATAACCGATGGCCTCGGCGGCACGTACGCCGTCTTCAATATTGGTAACGGCGCGTCCTTCCGGCTGGGGAATATGCAGGCTTTCCAGGATCGCTTCAAAGGCACGGCGGTCTTCCGCGCGGTCGATAGCTTCCACGTCGGTACCGATGATGCGTACACCGCGCCGCATCAGCGGCTCGGCAAGGTTGATGGCGGTCTGGCCGCCCAGGGAGGCGATGGCGTCGTACGCATTTTCGTACATGAGAATGTTCATAACGTCTTCTGCCGTCAGCGGTTCAAAATACAGCTTGTCTGCGGTGGTGTAGTCGGTGGATACCGTTTCGGGATTGTTGTTGATGATGATGGATTCGTAGCCGTTGGCGCGGATTGTCTGTACGGCGTGTACGGTGGAATAGTCGAATTCCACGCCCTGACCGATACGGATGGGGCCGGCACCCAATACGATTGTCTTTTGGCGGTCGGTCACGATGGACTGATGCTCACCGGTGTAGCTGGAGTAGAAATAGGGAATATACGCACCGGTATGGCAGGTATCTACCATACGGAAGGCGGGGAGGATTTTTCCGTCTACGCGCATCTTCCACACGTTCGTTTCGTCGGTATCCCAGCTTTTGGCGATATACTTATCGGAGAAGCCGATTTTCTTGGCTTCTTTCAGAATCTCCACATTCATGGGGTTCTCTTTGAGCACCGTCTCGTACGCCACGATGTTTTTCAGTTCATCGAGGAAGTAGGGAGTGATTTTTGTGATTTCATACAACTCATCTGTGGTGGCACCGCGGCGGATCAGTTCGGCTGCAGCGTAGATGGTGTCGTCCCGGAAATCTGCCAGATACTCTTTAAGCGCATCGGTTGTCATGCCGTCAAACTTAGGCATATGGATGTGGCAGACGCCGATCTCCAGCGAGCGTACGGCCTTCAGGAGACATTCCGTAAAGGAATTGCCGATAGCCATGACTTCACCGGTGGCTTTCATCTGCGTTCCCAGCTTGTTGGTGGCAGAGGTAAATTTATCAAAGGGGAAACGGGGCAGCTTTGCTACGATGTAGTCGAGCGCGGGCTCGAACGCCGCCGTCGTATTGGCGATCTGAATTTCCTCCAGCGTCATGCCTACGGCGATCTTGGCGGTAACCCGGGCGATGGGATAGCCGCTTGCTTTGGAGGCGAGGGCGGAGGAGCGGGATACGCGGGGGTTTACTTCAATCAGATAATACTGAGAGGATTTGGGGTCCAGCGCGTACTGCACGTTGCATCCGCCTTCGATTTTCAGAGCGCGGATGATTTTCAAAGCGCTGTCCCGGAGCATGGTGAAATCCTGTTCACTCAGGGTCAGGATTGGTGCAACCACGATGGAGTCGCCGGTGTGTACGCCTACGGGGTCCACGTTTTCCATACCGCAGATGGTGATGGCGCGGTCGGTGGCATCACGCATAACCTCAAATTCGATTTCCTTATAGCCGCGTACGCTCTTTTCGATCAGTCCCTCGTGCAGGGGAGAAAGCTTCAGTGCATTTTCCATCATGGGAATGAGTTCTGCACGGGAGTAGGCGAAGCCTCCGCCTGTTCCGCCCAGAGTAAAGGCGGGACGCAGAACCACGGGGTAGCCGATCCGCTCAGCGGCGGCGCAGGCTTCCTCTACGGAATAGGTGATCTCCGAGGGGATCACCGGCTCGCCGATCTCCTCACAGAGATCCTTGAACATCTGACGGTCTTCTGCCCGTTCAATGCTCTCGCTGCTGGTGCCGAGAAGCTGGCACTGGCATTCTTTCAGAATGCCTTTCTGTTCCAGCTGCATGGCAAGATTCAGACCGGTCTGACCGCCAATGCCGGGGATGATGGCGTCGGGGCGTTCGGTGCGCATGATGCGTGCCACGTATTCCAGCGTCAAAGGCTCCATGTAGACCTTGTCCGCAATGGAAGTATCCGTCATGATCGTGGCGCGATTGGAGTTCAGGAGAACGACTTCGTAGCCTTCCTCTTTCAGTGCCAGGCACGCCTGGGTGCCTGCGTAGTCAAATTCCGCTGCCTGTCCGATCACGATCGGGCCGGAGCCGATAATCATTATCTTTTTGATATCCGTTCTCTTTGCCATACTTCTCGTCTCCTCTATGTTATTTTAATTTTTATCAAATTTCTGGAAAGATCGTACCGTCCGCAAAGACTACTTTGCCGCGGCATACGGTGAGTTTGCACCGACCGTGCACCTTCCAGCCGGTAAACGGTGTGCTTTTTCCCATGGAAAGAAATTCATCCGGGTTAATTTCGTATGCTTCGTTCGGATCAAACACGGTGAAGCAGCCGTTTGCGAGACCGCCCGGGATAGCGAACCGCTTCCGGGGATTTTCGCTCATGAGCGCGACCAGCTTTTCGAGGGTGATTATGCCTTTTTTTACAAGATAGGTGTAGAGCAGTGGGAAAGCCGTCTCTATACCTACGATACCCATGTTGGAGCCCAGAAGCCCCTTGGACTTTTCTTCTGCGGAGTGAGGGGCGTGGTCCGTGGCGATCATGTCAACCGTGCCGTCGAGAATGCCTTCGATAAGCGCATCCCGGTCCGCTTCGGCGCGAAGCGGCGGATTCATTTTGAACCGTCCCTCATCCTTCAGCATACCGTCGTGCATAAGCAGGTAATGCGGTGCGGTTTCACAGGTGACGTCAATGCCGGCGGCTTTTGCTTCACGGATAAGCGCCACGCTTTCTTTTGTGGAAATGTGGCAGACGTGATAGGCGCAGCCCGTTTCTGCCGCCAGCCGGATATCCCGTTCCACCTGCCGCCATTCGCTTTCACTGCAGATGCCCGGCAGTCCGTGGGCGGCGGCGTAGGCACCGTCGTGAATGCATCCGCCGTGCAAAAGATCGTTTACCTCGCAGTGCGCCACGATCATTTTGCTAAGGGATTTTGCTTTCTGCATGGCAAAACGCATCATGTCCTCGTCCTGCACGCCCCGTCCGTCATCGGAAAAGGCGATGACCCGGGATGCCATGGCATCCATATCGGAGAGCGCTTCACCCTTTTCACCTACGGTGATAGCACCGTAAGGATACACGTCGATTTTGGCGTCCCGGCGGATGATTTCTTCCTGGGCGGCAAGATGCCCGTCCGAATCGGGCACGGGGTGCAGATTCGGCATGGCGCAGACCGCGGTGTACCCCCCCCGGGCGGCGGCAGCAGTGCCGGAAGAAATCGTCTCCTTATAAGAAAATCCCGGCTCACGGAGATGCACGTGCACGTCCGCAAAGCTGGGAAGAACAAAACAGGACGCTGTGTCGAGAACAGCGTAATTTGTATTCGGATTTTTGTGAAGTGTAAATGAATCGTCGGAGATAAAGGATATTTTCTCTTCACCGATGACAGTGTCTTTGGTAAAATGAACGTTCATACTTCCTCCGGAGCGGATAACAGACCGACGGCGGACAAGACGACAGCACAACAAAACGGCAGACTGCTGCCTTATCCTGCGCTCTTTCAAATCTTGCCGGTCTCTCTGTACCGCTTAAAGATTTTTATCTTATATATTATACCTTTTTTTGCATGCAATGTCAAGTGGTGAGACGCCAAAATCACGGATTTCCCGCGGCTTTATTCCGTCATGTTTTACAAAGACGGGCGGGGACGGCATACAGCATCAGATCCCACGCGGGAACGCAGGGAACGCGCCGGAGATAGAATCGGTATCCGGTATACCGTTCTGCTATCAAAATTGGCAGCGCAAATAGATCCTCCGTCCGGTGATACAGGGAAACGGCAAGCAAAGGGGCGTCCCGGCGGATTACAGTATCAGCACCCGCCAGTGCACGTGCTTCCGCGCCTTCCACGTCCAGCTTCAGAAAATCGATTCTGGTGTTACCGGCAATGCGGTTCACAGTATCGGCGGGCACCGTTTCTATCCGTGCTCGTTTATTCGTGCCTGCTGTTCCGGCACCGCGGCTGGCAGAGGCGGAATAGGTGAGCGTGTCCGGCGTGTCCCAGAGTGCCGCGTGCACGGGCTGTACGATACCGTTTGTACCGGCGGCGTATTCCGAAAGTTTTTTTACGGTGCGTGCATCGGCTTCCACGGCGAAGATTCGCTCTATGCGGGGACATACCGATAGAATCACAGCGGCAGAATCTCCCTTGAACGCGCCTCCGTCCATGGCGGTGTGTATTTTTTTTATATCGGCAAGGGAAAATAGGGAAGTACTGCTATCTTCCGTTTTCGTCAGAAAGGAAAGCCGGCCCGTCAGCCGGTATCGGAGCATATCGAGAAACAGCGTACGGGAGGTATCGTCGCAGAGAAGTCCGTATACCCGCGAAAGCTCGCCGCTGTGCTTCTCCATATAGTCCCAGGTGAATACCTCGCCGCCGATCAGCGGAACGTCCGGCAGTACGGTATCGTGCCGGTCGGCCAGGGCGAACATTTTCTCCACTACGTCGGGCAGGGCAGAGCCGAAGGAGATCAGGATCACAATATCCTCTCCCAGCCGGGCGATGATTTCTTCATAGGATTCCACCGGCATATCCCGGAACGTGCGCGTACGGACAAAGCCGGTGCTGGCAAATACGCCGGCCGGCGTGCGTCCGATTACGGAGAGCTGATCGATAATTTTATCCGCCCCGTTGCCCGTGCCGTACAGCACGATGGGGCGGGGATCGGTGCGGAGACGCTCCCAGAGCGTTTCCTCCCGGGTGATACCGAGTGGGAGCGGGGAGATCATACTTTTTCCTCCAGATGCAGAAAGCGAACAGCGTTGTTCCAGAGAATGTCTTCCCGCTGGCTGTCCGTGAGGTTAAGCCGGGAGAACAGCTGAAGCTCCGTTGCGGGATTTTTCACCGGGTAATCCGTACCGAACATTACCCGGTCGTGCCCCAAGGCTTCAATAATGCGGGTGGCTTCACCGGCGCACAGATGCCAGAGAGAGCTGGACGTATCGTACCATACCCGGGGATGCCCGGCCAGATACTGTATGGCCTCATCCGTGGCCTTATAGCCGCCCAGGTGGGCTGCCACCACCTCCAGCTTCGGAAACATATCCAGCACCCGGCGCAGCTTTTTCGGCTCGGAAAAACGGTACTGGGGGCGGTCGTCGCCCATATGGAAATATACCGGCATTCTACCCGCCAGGATTTCGTACAGGGCGAGCATTTTCGGATCGTCAATGTCGATTCCCTGAATATCCGGATGAATTTTCACGCCGCACAGTCCCAGCTTTTCCACCCGATCGATTTCTCCGGCAAAATCGGGGAAATCCTGATGCATACCGGCAAATCCCACGGTAAGAAATCCTTCCTCGCGGGATTTTTGTGCCAGTGCCGCGATGGAATCGTTCACCTTCTGCACCTGATGGGCGTTGGTGGCGACGGAAAAGAGAAGATA
>JAZQDY010000204.1:0-5060 GCA_045547015.1 Eubacteriales bacterium
CTTGAAGGAGGCCAGGATCTCCTCAGCCTTTGCCTTGGCCGCCTCGTCGGAGCCGTAGGTGGCGGAGAAAAGCAGAATGTGGCGAACGTTTACAGTCGTATACTCGTCCAGAGCAGCGGGGGAGAGGAGCAGATAAGCAGAGTAGGTGGTCTTCTCCTCGTTGACGGAGGTCTTAACGTCGCCGGCCTTGCGGTCTGCAGCGAACACCCACTCGGAAACGGCGTCATCCTTAACGTAGGTAACCTCGGTGGTCAAAGCGTCTACTTCCGCGTTGATTTCCTCGTCCGTGGTTTCCTCGTCATCTGCGTAAACTACGTTGCGCAGATAATCGAATGCAACGGTGTTAAACTCTTCTTTGGTGGTAACCTTTGCAAATCTGTCCAGATAACCCTGCAGGAGCTCTGCGGTCTTGACGTCATCCGCCAGAGTGTCGGAGGTTTCCATATCAAATGCGGCGTATTCCGCATAAAGGAGAGCGTTGGGATTCTCTTCGATATACTTAGTATAATCGGCTTCGCCGTAGTTGTAAGCGTCAACGATGGCCTGGCCGCATTTGGATGCCAGAACGGAGTATTCCAGCGCACGGCGCAGATCGTTCTTGTTTACGCCGGGGCCGAACATAGCGTGAATGTAGTAAGAGGTGGTTACGCCGGCTTCCTTGGCGGATTTCTTAATGGATTTGATGGCGTCATCAATCTGCTTGTGATCTTCCTCGTCCAGAGTAATGCCGCGTACGTTTGCCTCTTCGCAGAATGCCAGCGTATTGGCGAGGGTGTTCTGTGCGTTGCCTGCAAAGAACTCAAACCAAGTGGTACCGTCGCTGTACAGCGAGCAAGCCTGTCCCTTCAGGGAAACGTTCGGGTCGATGGGGAGGTAATAGCCGTAGGTGCCGGTGAATTCCTGATAGTACTTGTGGAAGAAGTAGGAGAACACGGCGTTGTCCACTTCGTAATTTTCAGTGGTGGCAACGACGGTGTTGCGGAGGAAATAGCCGCTGTTCACCAGGGAGCTGTATGCTACCAGTGAACCGAGAAGTACTACTACCAGAACCGTGCACAGAATTGCGATAAATTTATTGCTTTTTGTCTTTTTGCCGGCGGTGTTCGCCTGCTTTGCTTCAAGAGCTTCCTGATTGGCTCTCTTATTGCGATTAGCCTTGCCCATGAATATAAACCATGCCTTTCATTATATAGTAATGCATATCGGCGGTCCCGCAGGACAACCGAAATAAACGGACCAAACTGCACGCTTAGTCCGATAATTGACTTATTATAACACAGTTTTTTCGAAAATGCTATAGCTGAATTGAAAATTTACATATTAATTACAAAAAAATCGCCGAAAAACCCACTGACGGCACTGAGTTTACAAAAAACTGTTTATTTTTCGCCTTCCTTGTGGTATACTGATACGAATTATGATATTGCACATAAGGAGATTACCTTACTATGACACATAAAGAATCCTGCTCCGCGCGTCTTGGACGGGTGGGCGGTCAGGCCGTTCTGGAAGGCGTTATGATGAAAAGCGGTGAGCGTACCGCCCTGGCCGTCCGGGATGAGTCGGGGGCCATCCGTACCTCGGTGGACACCCATACGTCTGTGCGGAAAAAATATAAATTTCTGAATATCCCCCTGGTGCGTGGTGTGGTCAACTTTGTGGAGACCATGATCCTCAGCTACAATACCCTGATGCAGTCGGCGGATATGCTGGGCATCGACGACGCGGCGGAGGATACCAAGTTCGAGGCATGGCTCCGCTCTAAGTGGGGCGATAAGCTTATGTCCGTGCTGATGGGCATCGCCACCGTGCTGGGTCTGGTTGTGGGCCTGGGCCTGTTTTTGTATCTGCCCGCCTTTGTGACCAAGTGGCTGGATTCGCTGCTGGGCGGCATCGGCTGGTTCCGCAATGTGGTGGAGGGCGTGATGAAGATCGCCATCTTCGTTGCCTATATTGCCCTTTGCTCTCTGATGAAGGAAATGCGCCGTACCTTTGAGTACCACGGCGCCGAGCATAAATCCATAGCCTGCTATGAGTCCGGTATGGAACTGACTCCCGCAAACGCGGCGACGTGTACCCGCTTCCATCCCCGCTGCGGCACCAGCTTTTTGTTCGTGATTCTGATTCTGTCCATTTTGGTCAACTCTCTCATTTCCTGGGAGAATCTGGCTTTGCGTGTGATTCTGAAGGTGCTGCTTCTGCCCCTGATCGTCGGTCTGGGCTTTGAGTTTATTATGTATGCCGGCAAGCATGCCAATGCATTCACCCGCATTCTTTCCGCTCCCGGTCTGTGGATGCAGCGCATCACTACCCGTGAGCCCGATGAGGAGCAGTTGGAGATCGCCATCACGGCGCTGAAGCTGGCTATGCCCGATGAATTTCCTCCGGTGACGGAGGAAACGGAAGATTCGGCGGATGCCGAAGACGAGGCCGAATGACACTGACGGACATTCAGCGGCGTCTGATGGCCGCGGGAATTGAAGATGCCGCCTGGGAAGCCCGTCTGCTTGCCGCCCACTATACGGGATTGTCCGATGCCCGGCTCCTTTTAATGGGGGCGGAAGAGCTGGATGCGCCCGGCCTGGCGGAGGCAGTGGCACGTCGGGAAGGGCGGGAACCGCTTCAGTATATTTTGGGCGAGTGGTCCTTTATGGGACTCTCCTTTTTGGTGAATCCCCATTGCCTGATCCCCCGTCCCGATACGGAAACTTTGGTGGAATATGCCATTCGGCGTCTGCCGAAGAACGCCCGCGTGGCAGATCTGTGTACCGGCAGCGGATGCATCGGCATCGCCCTGGCACATTACCGCCCCGATATTACCGTGACGGCGGTGGATCTGTTTCCCGAAACGGCAAAAATGGCGGAGAAAAATGCCCGCCGCCTGGGCGTGAGCGATCGCTTTTTCGTGCAGGTGGGCGACGTGACGGAGGAGATCTTTTCCGCCGGGGAGAGGTTTGCGGCCATCGTGTCCAATCCGCCCTATATCACGCTATCGGAAATGGCGGAGCTGGCTCCGGAGCTGTCTTATGAGCCCCGTGCGGCCTTGACGGATGAAGGGGACGGACTGTCCGTGATCCGTGGGGTGTTGGCTACCGCATCTGCCTCTCTGGAGGAGGACGGACTTCTTCTTATGGAATTTGGGGCAGAGCAGGGGGAGGCAGTTTCCCGCCTTGCCCGGGAATATTCTTTTTATGACGTGCATATTCTCAAAGATGCCGCAGGCCACGATCGCGTGTTGACGGCTTGCCGCGGCAGATTCTGACGGATTGTGAGGAATACATTTATGAAGAAAATAAAGCTTTGCGTGCTGTTTGGCGGACGGTCCTCCGAATACGAGGTATCGCTGAAGTCGGCCTATTCCGTTCTGACCCATGCGGATCCGGAAAAGTACGACGTCCTTCCTGTGGGTATTACAAAGGAAGGAAACTGGTATTTCTTTGAGGGGGATTACCAGTCCGTCCTTGACGGAAGCTGGTGTGCGGACACATCCGCCATGAAGCGGGTGGCCCTGGATCTGGCCTGTAAGAAATTCTTCCTTACGGACGGCAAGGACGTCTGTAATTTCCCCGTGGACGTGGTGTTCCCCGTGCTGCACGGCTCCTATGGCGAGGACGGTACCGTACAGGGCATGCTGTCCCTGTCGGAGATCCCCTTCGTGGGATGCGGATCTGCCTCCGGTGCGGTGTGTATGGATAAGTTGTTCACCAAGCAGATCGTCCGTACCACGGGCGTTCGTCAGGCGGAGTGCGTGATTCTGTACCGGGATTTCTGGGATGACAAGGCGGCGCAGGAGCTTGCCGGTCAGGCCGAGGCGCAGTTTGGCTATCCTATGTTTGTGAAGCCGGCCCGTGCCGGATCCTCTGTGGGCGTGTCCAAGGTGCGGAATCGGCAGGAGTTCTGCCGTGCCGCCGAGATCGCCTTCCACGAGGATTCCAAGGTATTGGTGGAGGAGGCCATCGACGGTCGGGAGATCGAGGTGGCAGTCCTGAACGAGGGTAATACCTACACCGTATCCGACTGCGCCGAGATTGTAACCGGTGCGGATTTCTACGATTACGAGGCGAAATACCAGAGCAGTGCGTCCGGCTATCACATCCCCGCCCGTTTGCCTGAGGACGTACGGCAGCAGGTGTGCCGCTGGGCAGAAATCATCTTTCGGGCGCTGGATTGCCGGGGACTTTCCCGGGTGGATTTCTTCGTGAATGATCGGGGAGATATCGTGTTCAACGAGATCAACACTTTGCCCGGATTTACCGATATCAGTATGTATCCGAAGCTGATGATGCATACGGGAATGACGTATTCAGAGCTGATCGACCGTTTGGTTGCATCGGCCATGTAAAAATAAGAATGAGCCGTCGCGGGAAACCGCGGCGGCTTTTTTGCATTTTGGCAGGTCCGCATTTTGCAGTTTGGCGCAAGCCAAACTGCATGCAAATTTTTACCAATTGCAGGGAATTTGTGACACTTGCACAAATTTGGAGAATGGGGTGGATCATGGTGGAAAAGAAGCGCGGGAAGGGAGAGTTTTCAACAATGTGTGGGAAACTCTGTGGAAAGCACGGCAAATCAAGGGATTTTTGCGAGTTTTCCACAGGGAAAACTTGTTCTTTCTGTGGAAAACCTTTTTATTTCCCGTGGGAAACTTTTTGGGTGTTTGTCATCAGAGAGAAAAAACACAAAATGCATAAACCATCTTGACAGCCTAAAATGCATAATTTTATGCAAAACGGTCGTTTCTCCCCGGGAAATACGGAGGAAGGAAAAAACGTGCAAAAAAAGAGCGACACGCTATCCTCTCGGCTGGGCCCCGGCGTGGTCAGCCCGGGGGAGAGGATAAACGTGTCTGCCAATATAGTATATGTCATACAGGGGGAATTATTCACTCAAGATTCCACATGAAACCCCCAAGAATTTTCCGTCCGAGAAATTCTCGGGCACTTGCCGGATGTGCTGTGGCTCTGGCCGAACTGTATGCAAGTGCAACGGATTTTCTATGAAGTTTGGAGAATTTTCCGTCAGGGAAATTCTCGGGCACTTGCCGGATGTGCTACGGCTCT
>JAZQDY010000205.1:0-6935 GCA_045547015.1 Eubacteriales bacterium
CGCAGCACCGGCTTGTCCCCGATAAAGGAAAGCGTGGGACAGTCCAGATTCCGGCTCAGCTCCCGCTGACAGCAGGGCGTTGACAAAATCACAGCGGACTGCCATTTAGCGGCAAAATCCAGCACGATATCCGTGGCGGTATCGCAGGCGTGCAGCGAGATCACCATATCCGGCGGACGAACGGGGGTATAATCGGCGATATCCCCGCAGAGGAACTGCATACCGTCGTAGCCAAGCTGTCCGGCAATCCCGGCACAGAAGTCCATCACGCTTTTTTTCAGATCCATGCATACCATACGCACTTCCCTGCCCGCGATGCGGGTAAGGCAATGGTACACGGCAAAGCTGAGATAGCTTTTGCCGCAGCATAGATCGGCAATTTCCAGCGTGCCCTCTTTCGGCAGATGGGCGATCTGCTCCATTACCAGTTCGGAAAACCGACAGATCTGGCGGAATTTCGCCTGCCGCCTATCGTGCACGCGCCCGTTCTGATCGGAGATGCCAAGGGCGATAAGAAACGGCTCCTCGCCGGTGAGAAGATGCTTTTTCTCCCGGTTGTTGCCGCCGAACGCTTCCATAGCGGCGGTAATGCCGGCGGCGGTGCCGCTTTCCAGTGCTTTTTTCAGCGCACCGGGAATTACAGCGGTCACCTTTCCTTTTTTGGAAATCATAAGAGAGGCGGCGCCCGCTTTGTCGTTCAGATCAATACGGCGGAACGGATTTTCAAAATACGCCAGAATCTTTTCGGGGATCTCCGAAAACGGCACGTTTTCCTGCGAGACGCGTCCCTCGGAAAAGTGGCTTTCCAGCTGGAGCACGCGATTCCCCCGGATCACCCGGAGCGTGCCCTTCGTTTTCAGTAAATCTTTATCCGCCGAGGCGGAGAACACCAGATTCACAAGTGAACCGTTCTCGGCACTGCAGACAGCCGCGTCGGCAAAACGGCGAATGGGAGCAAGCTGTTCTTCGGTAAACCTCACTTTTTATCGCCCTGCCCTTCCGCCGGCTTTCTGTCCTTTTTGGAGAAGGAGAGTTTGTTCTCCGTGCCGGCGATCAGCCGCTTGATATTGGACTTATGCTTCACCACAACGATCACGGTAATTGCCAGGGCAAACACCATGACGATAGGCGGTGCGGGAATCCGCTCCACCCGATTCATTCGGTCCAGGATGAGAGGATAGATCAGCGAGCCCATCACCGAGCCGAGGGAGATATACTTAGTGGAGAACACGAGAATCGCAAAAATGCCGATAAGGACAAGACCCACCTTCCAGTTGGTCATGAGAATGGTAACCGCTGCGGTGACCACGCCTTTGCCGCCCTTGAACTTATAGAACACGGGAAAGACGTGTCCAAGGACGCAGAACAGGCCGGCCACGTACGCACCGATAATGCCGAACACCAGTCTGCCGAGGAACGTGGCAATTACCGTCTTTACGGCATCGGTGACAAGCGTAGCGGCGGCGGCACCCATGCCGTACGTACGGAGCATATTGGTCATGCCCGCGTTGCCGCTGCCGAAGCTGCGGATATCCTCACGGTAAAACAGTTTGGAAATAATAATGGCAAAATTGCAGCTTCCAAGGAGGTAGGGCAAAACGGAAATCACCGTGAATCCGAGGACGATCAGCAAAAGGAAGCCCACCCCGCTTTCCAAAGTGTTCCGTTCCAGATAAACGCCAAGCCATCCCTTATACATCAGTTCAGAAAAGGTCATGTACGTTGCTCCTTATTTTTCGTTTTCATCGCCGCGCTGGCGGATCACCAGCCGGATGGGCGTACCGTGAAATCCGAAGGTACTGCGCAGGCAGTTTTCAATATACCGCTGATAGGAAAAATGGAAAAGCTCCGCGCTGTTGCAGAACAACACGAACGTAGGCGGCGTAACCGACGTTTGGGTCATGTAGTAGATTTTCAGCCGTCTTCCCTTATCGGAGGGCGGCTGTACCCGGTTCACCGCATCCGCCAGCACGTCGTTCAGCATACCGGTAGCGATACGGAGATTGGAATGCTGCCATACTTCATTGATGAGATCAAACAGTTTTGGCACCCGCTGACCGGTCATCGCAGAAATGAATACCAGCGGTGCATAGGTCATATAGGAAAGTGCGTCGTACACTTTTTTCGTAAAGGCGCCCGTGGTCTGGTTATCCTTTTCAATCAAATCCCACTTATTCACCACGATGATGGTGGCTTTTCCTGCCTCGTGGGCTATGCCGGCGATCTTTTCATCCTGCTCGGTAACACCCTCGTTGGCATCAATTACGAGCAGACACACGTCCGCACGCTCCACCGCCATCTTTGCCCGGAGAACGCTGAATTTCTCCACCCGGTCCTCCACCTTGCTCTGTCGGCGGATACCGGCGGTATCAATGAAATTATACTTGCCCGTTTCGTTGTCAAAGCGGCTGTCGATGGCGTCGCGGGTGGTGCCGGGGATATTGGAAACAATCATTCTCTCCGTGCCGAGGATCCGGTTCACCAGCGAGGATTTGCCTGCGTTCGGTTTACCAATCACCGCTACGTTGATTACATCCTCATCCTCCTCCGTATCCATACCGGCGGGAAGCGCCTCCAGCACGGCATCCAGGATATCGCCCGTACCGGTGCCGTGGATAGAAGAAACGGCGATGGGATCCTTCTCAAAGCCCAGTTCATAGAACTCGTAAAATTCCATAGGAACGCGTCCCACGGAATCCACTTTATTAATGCAGGGAATCACAGGCTTGCCGCTCCGCTTCAGCATCATGGCAATATCCCGGTCGTCGGGCATCAGCCCTGCGTGAATATCGCAGATGAAAAGAATCACATCCGCCGTATCGATGGCGATCTGCGCCTGATCCCGCATTTTGGCAAGAATGATGTCATCCGTTTTGGGCTCAATTCCGCCGGTATCAATGACGATCATCTTTTTTCCGCTCCACTCGGTTTCCCCGTAGATGCGGTCGCGGGTTACACCGGGCACGTCTTCAATGATTGCGCGGCGTTCTCCAATCAGTTTATTGAACAGGGTACTCTTTCCCACATTGGGGCGACCCACGATTGCTATAATCGGCTTTGCCATAGTTTTTCCATCCGTTTCTTTCAGTTTTCACGTAAATACAGATTTACGAGTGGATTATCTTTCTTTAAACATTTTTCCGCCTGACGCAGGGACAATGTATACCCGGCGTACCCATCGAAAAGCGGAATCACTTCTACTAAGAATCCCATACTGTCCGGGGTAAAGTACAAAGCGGGATATACGCCGTATTCTGCTTTATACTGTTCTATCATATCAGCAAAAGAAATCTGCCTCTGCAGATCCGGATATCCGAAATGCTGAGAAAATCTTCCCCTTTTGAACCATTTGACAAGGCGGCTGTAATCAGTAAGCAAATCCTCCGCGGAATACAGCACGCAGGCATCCAGATCACAGTTGAACGTATAGGCAAAATACGCTGTATACCCGGTACTGTCCGCAGTAATAACACCGCCTGCGTAGCCGGAGAGAAATCTTTTGGCGGCAAGTGTTACCGTTACCTCCGTAACCGCGTAGGTATAACCGCCGCCCTCTCCGGAGAACAGCTCTTCCCGCCGGTACATTTCCTCCGCATACGCGGCAAACAGCGTGTTCACACGATCCTCCGCCTCTTTGTCTGTCAGACCGCGCACGGCAGGATACACAAGATGCAGACTGTTGCCGTTATCCGTACGGTATTCCGTTACCGTTTCCACTGTATAATCCGCAGGGGCCGGGGATACGATTCCTCCGCAGCAAACAAGCGCGGGAAGCAGAAAGAGGAGAACCGCGATCAAAAGAGCCCCCCGCCGTCTCATTCACACGCCCCCAGCCCAAGAATCGCATCCAGGAACGAACCGCCGTCATTCTCCACGAAGCGGATCGGCACACCCAGCGTACGGGACACTTCCGCAGGCGTCGTATCGCAGAGGAACACATCGCCCTCCGCCCGCAGTGTGGAGCGCGGCAGGAGCAGTTCATCGCCCAGCGGCATACCGGTAAGCTGTGCCATAATATCCTTACCCGTAAGCAGGCCGGAAACGGTTACGTATCCGCCGAAAAAGGTATTTTTGATACAGTGCACCCGGCAGTGGACACCGGGACATTTTGCGTGCAGTTTTTCCATGAGCGTACACAGAAACGCATACGATGCTTCGCCCGTTCCGATGGAAAGGGAGCGCTGCACACCAGCCTCCTCTTCGGTGAGAAAATCAAGTGCAGTCTCAAATTCATAAGCAAAAGAGGACAGCATTCCCACGCCATTTTCGATCTGGGTGAACTCCCCCCAAAAATCGTAGGGCGGCAGATCCTCACCGCTGCGCACGTACATTTCGTCCGCGCAGTAAAAAATGCGTTCGCCGTATTCCTTCTCGCAAAAATCACCGAACGCCGTCACCTGCCGAATCACAGCGGCGGTTTCCTCCGGGGTAAACGGCATGAGAGGATACAGTCCTTTCCGGTAGGCGGTAAGCCCGGCGGGAACCACCGAAACACTTTCCATCGCCGGATAATAGGCCGCAAGGTCACGCATAGTGCGGTCCAACTCCTCGCCGTCGTTGAGCCCCCGACAGAGAACAATCTGCCCGCGAAGGCGGATACCGCCCCGGGCAAGCTGACCGATATAGTCAAGAACTTCGCCGGCACGCTTGTTTTTCATCATGCGTACACGCAGTTCCGGATTCGTGGTGTGCACAGAGATATTGACAGGGGAAATATGCATTTCCAGGATACGGTCAATATCCTGCTGCTTCAGATTCGTCAGCGTGATGTAGTTGCCGTGCAAGAAGGACAGGCGGGAATCGTCATCCTTGAAATACAGCGCATCGCGCATGCCGGGCGGCAGCTGATCTATGAAGCAGAACACACATTTGTTTTCGCAGGAGTGCTTTTTATCCATCAGCGGCGTTTCAAAACTGAGGCCGATATCGTCATACGTTCCCTTGCGGATGGAAACGTCAAACAGCTCCGGTCCGCGGTGAATGGTCAGCGTAAGGCGGCTTTCCGCCAGGTAAAACCTATAATCCAGCACATCACGGATCTCATGATCGTTCACCGAAATAAGGATATCATCCGGCTGAATCCCCGCACGGGCCGCAAGTGAACCGACAGCAACACCGGTTATCACCACCACCGCAGAACACCCCTTTCTACTGACAAATATAAAATCTCATTATATTATACAATATTCTGCCGCTGTCGGTCAATAGTTTTCCGAATTTACGAAAGAAAATCCCCGGCTATTCCTCTTCTCCGCTTAAAAAGTGCTGAATGCGTTCCAATACGTTCTTTTCAATACGCGATACATAGGAGCGGGATATTCCCAGCTGCTCTGCCACCTCCCGCTGGGTTGCGGGCGCCACGTTGCCGAGTCCGTACCGCATAATAATGATCTTTCTCTCCCGATCTGTCAGTCTGTCTTTGATATAGCAGATCGCCTTGGCTATCTTCCACCGCTCGTCAATATCATCTGCGATGGTATCGTCTACTTTAATGATATCCCCATATGTCAGCGGATTTCCGTCCCGATCCGTGTCAATGGTCTCATTGATGGATACCTCGCAGGCCGTTTTCTTCTGCGCCCGGAAATACATAAGGATTTCATTCTGAATACATTTCGCCGCGTAGGTGGCAAATCGGGCACCGTTTTTGTCGCTGAAGGAATCCACCGCCTTGATAAGACCGATGGTACCGATAGAGATGAGATCTTCCTGCCCCACGTGAGCAGCATAGTATTTCCGGACGATATGGGCAACCAGCCGCAGATTATGCTCGATCAGTTTTGTTCGGGCTGCGGAATTTTCTGCGCTGTGCATCTGGTGAAACAGAGCCGTCTCTTCCTCCAAAGACAGGGGCTGAGGAAATTTCTGTCCCGAGGAAACATTCAGAATAAAATAGGACAAACCGCCAATAAGAAACGCAAGTAAATCCGGTATCATAGGTGCCTCCCTGTATGAATCTGTACTTCACTATATGCGTATCGGCGTGTCCCTCTTGAATCGATTCCGAAATATTTTTCGTTTTTCTCTTGACCTAAACGTTATTTTTCGATATAATGCGATAGAATACTGAAATTTTGGGAGACTACTGCTTTGAAATATACCGCAGTCTTATGGGATTTCAACGGAACGGTCGTTGACGACGTTTCATTGGGAATACGTGCCGTAAACGAAATGCTGGCAAAGCGGCATTTGCCGACGATTGACAGCCTTGAGGAATATCATCGGGTTTTCCGCTTCCCCGTAAAAGAATACTATCGTCTGATCGGATTCGATTTTGAAAAAGAGCCCTACGAGGATCTGGCGGTGGAATGGGTAAATCTTTATACAGCAGGTGAGCACACGCTTCGGCTGAATGACGGATTCTGCGAAATCTGGCAGCACCTGAAAACAGCGAATGTTCCGCAGATTATTCTTTCCTCCTCCGAATCGACAATGCTGGAAAGGCAAATCCGCCTCTTGGAACTGGACGGTAAATTCGACCGGATACTCGGCACGGACAACATTTACGCCGGCGGGAAAATCGAAATGGCAAAGCGCTTTCTGGGAACGGCTGCTGCACACGCCGTGCTGATCGGAGATACGCTGCATGATGCGGATACTGCCAAGGCGATCGGTGCAGACTGTATTCTATATACAGGAGGTCACAGCGCTCCTGAGGCGCTGGCTGCCGCTGGCGTTCCTGCCGTAAGCCACCTCTCCGAACTGATCCGTTTTTTCTGAGGTTTCATAATTTCCAATTTCATCCTCTGATAATTTTCCGTATTTTTGCACATTCTACTACTGTTCCCCGCGAAAACGCGGGCAAAACACGAATACTATACAGAGGAGAGCGGCGGTGCCGCCGCCGCAACAACAAGCATGATTATGGACAGAATCGCGCTGATTCTCACCATCGTCGGCGCTGCTAACTGGGGCAGCGTCGGTCTGTTCCAATT
>JAZQDY010000206.1:0-2311 GCA_045547015.1 Eubacteriales bacterium
GGACCACCGAAGTCACTGACAACAGATTTACAGTCTGCCCCCTTTGGCCGCTCGGGAATTCCCCCATAGTATTCTGTTTTCGCGGGAAAGGTATTGGAGCTGGTGGACGGACTTGAACCCCCGACCTGCTGATTACAAATCAGCTGCTCTACCAGCTGAGCTACACCAGCATCTCTCCGCATCCTTCGCGACGACAATTATTATAACAGAACGTGCGGCGGTTGTCAAGTGCCTTTTCGAAAAAAATAAAGGTTTTTTGCGAAGTTTTTTTCTTTAGTGCCCGTTTATCGGCTTCTCTGTAAAAATTTACAAAATTACTGCCCGGATTCAAAAAAATATTCGAAAAACCCGTTGATAATTCCGGCAAAATGTGGTATATTATTTACGTACGGTTAAATTCCGGTTTTTACAATTCTGATATTTATTTTTATAGGAGTGAAACTATGACGTATAACAAGAAAACTGTTGAAGACGTTGCCGTTGCCGGCAAAAAAGTTCTTGTCCGCTGCGACTTCAACGTACCTGTGAAGGATGGCGTAATTACCGACGACAAGCGTATCGTTGGCGCTATGAAGACCATTCAGTACCTGGTAGACCAGGGCGCAAAGGTTATCCTCTGCTCTCACATGGGCCGTCCTCACAATGTGCTGGATGAGAAGCTGGCTCTCTCCAAGAAGGAAAAGAAGAAAATCGAGGCTATGCCCGAGGCAGAGCAGGAGGCTGCAAAGGCTGCTGCACTGGAGAAGGCAAAGGACGATATTACGAAGCTGTCTCTGCAGATCGTTGCTGACGATCTCGTAAAGAAGGGACTGAAGGTTACCCTGGCAAAGGACGTAGTCGGTCCTGATGCACAGGCTAAGGCAGCCGCTCTGAAGGACGGCGAGGTTCTGCTTCTGGAGAACGTTCGCTTCCATGCTGCTGAAGAAAAGAACGATCCCGAGTTCGCCAAGGCAATGGCTTCTTTGGCTGAGATCTATGTAAACGACGCGTTCGGTACGGCTCACCGTGCTCACGCTTCCACCGCCGGTGTCGCTGATTACCTGCCCGCTGTTTGCGGCTATCTGATCCAGAAGGAGATCTCCATCATGGGCGGCGCCCTGGAAGATCCCAAGCGTCCGTTCGTTGCTATCCTGGGCGGTGCCAAGGTTTCCGATAAGATCGGTGTTATCAACAACCTGCTGGAAAAGGTAGACACCATCATCATCGGCGGCGGTATGGCATACACCTTCTTCCGCGCTATGGGTCACTCCACCGGCACGTCCATCTGCGAAGAGGATAAGCTGGATCTGGCGCAGGGCCTTCTGGCAAAGGCAAAGGAGAAGGGCGTAAATTTCCTGCTCCCTGTTGACAACGTAATCGCACGCGAGTACGCTGAGGATTCCATCTTCATGCGCATTTACTCTGATTCCATCCCGGACGGCTGGATGGGTCTGGATATCGGCAAGTATACCCAGGAGCTGTACGCAAAGTCCATTCAGGGAGCCGGCACGGTTATCTGGAACGGACCGATGGGCGTTTCCGAGTGGGCTAACTTTGCCGAGGGCACCATCGCCGTTGCAAAGGCAGTAGCTGATTCCGGTGCCATCTCCATCATCGGCGGCGGCGACTCCGCAGCAGCCGTTGAGAAGCTGGGCTTTGCTGACAAGATGACCCACATCTCCACCGGCGGCGGTGCATCTCTTGAGTTCCTTGAAGGACTTGAACTCCCCGGCATTGCCTGCCTGCAGGATAAATAAGAATACGGATATAGCGGGGGAAACTTTTTGCAAAAAGTTTCCCCCGTACCCCCTTAAAATACCTTTATAAAATATATTGGAGAACAACATCATGAACAAGGCTGTAAGAAAGACAATTATCGCCGGTAACTGGAAAATGAATATGACGCCCTCCGCGGCAAAGGCGGCTGTGGCTGAGACGGCGGCACTGGTGGCCGGTAAGGACGGATGCGAAGTAATCCTGTGCGTTCCTTTCGTGGACATTGCGGCTGCCGTAGAGGCTGCCAAGGGCACGAACGTGAAGATCGGTGCACAGAACGTACATTTTGAAGCAAAAGGCGCATTCACCGGTGAAATCGCCGCTGATATGCTTCTGGAGTGCGGCGTGGAATACGTGATCATCGGTCACAGCGAGCGCCGTCAGTATTTCGGCGAGACGGATGAGACGGTAAACAAGCGCACTAAGGCGGCACTGGCTGCCGGCCTCAAGGTAATGCTGTGCCTGGGTGAAGTGCTGGGCGAGCGACAGGCAGGCATCACCGAGGAGATCGTTTCCATGCAGACGAAGCTGGATCTTGCCGGTATCTCCGCGGAGG
>JAZQDY010000207.1:0-6819 GCA_045547015.1 Eubacteriales bacterium
CTCGTACAGTGCGTAGGTTGCGTATGCGTCGGCTGCGTCCGTGAGGTACTCTGCAATCTTCTGCAGTTCCTCACTGTCGCCTGCCTTGGCGAATGCCTTGGCGGCGGTGCGCAGGATCTGCTCATCCTCAGCCTCGATGCCTTCCATAGCCTTCGCCTTTTCGAAGTCAAAGCCGGAGAGCGTATCCATCAGCTCCACTGCCTGGGCGCAGCGTTTCTCGGCCAGCGTCTGACCGACTTCCAGAGTTTCGTAATCGAACTCGGTACGCTTACGGGTGATTTCCTTATTGATCGCATTGATGTAATTAAGGAGCGAGTCAACCGGGTCTGCCAGGTCGTTGTATGCATCCAGGAATGCGAAGTTGGTATAACGTGCGATGATGTAGCTGCCGGGGTATGCGTATACGGCGCACAGGTTGTTCATCTGGAGGTCCAGATTACGGAACTCGCTGGCGGACCAGGGGAGTTCTTCCAGTGCCTCACGGTTTGCGGTAGCGTTCTTAGCAGCCGGGCCCATGACGGCAACCAGTTCGTTGGAGTAATCCACCTGGAAGTCCTTATCTACCCACCAGTCCATCAGATCCCAGGAAGCGTCCAGGTTGCGGCAGCCGGCGGGAAGAACGATAGAAGTTACGGTAGAAACGGATACGTTGTTGATGTTGCCGTTCTCGTCGATCACACCGGGGATCGGCACCATATCCCACAGACCTGCGATTTCCGTTGCGAACAGGATCATCTGGTTATACTGAGTATAATCCACGATACCGATCGGCATTTCACCGGTCTTGAAACGGGTGGGGAAGTTATAAGAATAAGGAAGAGAATACTGGGTGAACATGTTGCACATGTCCTCGAAGGCCTCCAGCGCTACGTTGGAGTCCAGATTGATTCTCATACCTTCGTCGGCCCACAGCTCGCCGCCCATCTGGTACATGAATACCTGATAGTTGTTGGGCAGACCGATTTCCATGTTATTGAACTGGAGAATCGGGATCATGGCCATCAGATCGTCCCAGGTCTTGGGAACTTCCAGGCCCAGGTCAGCCAGGATGTCCTTACGGTAGAACATCATGGAGAAGCTCTGCGTCTCCGGCAGACCGTATGCCTTGCCGTAGAGAGACAGCGGAATCATGGCTGCCTCGTTGAAGCGGGCAACAACCTCATCGAACGTATCGAAATCGTTCAGCGGAAGAGCCGCGCCGCGGATTGCGTACTGGATCGGGTCAGCGCCGTCCAGTGCAACGTCCGGACCTACACCCGCCAGGATGGAGGGAAGCAGCGTACCGCCGGCAACCAGCTTCAATTCTACTGCCACGCCGGAATTGGGCGTGAACTTATCGTCCAGAAGGTTACGCATGATCTGTGCCTGGTCACGACCGGTAACGATCCATGCGGTGATGGTGTCGGTAACCTGCGTCTCACCGTCAGCCGCCTTGCCGCCCAGGGAGTTATAGTCGGCATAGAAGCTGCCTGCGAACATCTTGATTTCGTGCCAGAGGCTCTCAAAGAAGTTTGCGTTTGCCTTGGGCAGTTCCGCAGATGCGCCCTGAATCTGGATGTAGTCAACCTCCAAAGGCTGTGCGGATACGTTGGACACCCAGGTACCCATGGTACCGATATAGTTCTTCAGGTTGGTCAGGTTCTTTGCGATTTCATCCTCGTCCGTACCCATCTTCTCAAGGAGACGCGCTACCTGCTCCAGCGTTGCGGAGTGCTGGCTCTTTACACCGTTCATGCCTTCCAGGAAATCGATGATCTCGTAGAGGTTGATGCTCTCCAGGATCATGCTCTCGATGGTATCGGGCATTACGCGGTTGAAGCCGTAGTCACGGTACTGGTCGGGGTTGGAACCGGTCAGCTTCAGAATCTCCAGATAGGAGTTGTTGATTACATCCAGAGACTCAGAAACGCGGCGCACGATGTCACCCATATCGCCCAGCGTTACTTCCAGGCGGATGGTGTGCTTACCGGGCTCAAGATAGAACTGGAAATTATCGTGCACACCGTCGGTGAGAGATGCCAGCTGCCAGTCCGTATCGTAAACGAAGCGAAGGTAGTTGCACTCTGCGAACGGGGTCTTGCCGTCGATGGTCAGTTTACGGGACGTATACAGACCGGCAAGCTCAGACTGCTTGAAGCGGAGATTGATGGTATAAAGACCGGCCGTCTCCACGTCAAACTCATATTCGATCCACTGACCCATGGACTGCCATTTTTCGGCACCGATGGTATTGCGGTAGATCAGCGTTGCATGCTGAGGCTCGGTGATAGCGGACGTTCTGTCGTACACCGGATAAATGGTGTAGTCGGAAACGGCAGCCGGCGTCTCAGCGGCCAGGTGGATTACGTCTGTACCCTCGGTATAACCCTTCTTCTCGTACTCAGCGAGAACCTCCTCGTAAGTGGGGAGCTCCTCGTAGGGACAGAGGCGGATAGAGGAAATCACAACGTCCTCACGAACGCCTTCCAGACCGATGGTGTTTTCACCCTTTTCGAAATAGAACTCAAAGGGCGTAGCGTAATATGTATTGGAGTCCACAAAAGCCACGGTCTTCCACTTCTTCAGCACGTTCGTGCTGGGACGAAGCTCGTTGCCGATGGCATCAAGCGTGAAGCGGCCGCCCTCTGCGTAGCTGTGCACCCAGTGCTTCATCAGCTGCATGTAGCGCGCCTCGGCAAAAGGAACCTTATCGTTAATGTAGAACACACGCTCGATAGAGTTGGTCTTGGCAGACTCGGAGCAATAGGTAATCTCAACGGCATACATACCGGTGGAGGGAACGTTCACCTTCCAGGTGATCTTGCCCTCGTCGCCGACGTAAATACCGGAGGACTTGCTGTTGCCGTAATCATCCTTGATATTCTTACGGATTTCGACTTTTGCGTCCGTCATTTCCTTCACATAGTCCGTGACGTTGACGTCCACAGCCTTTTTGCCCTTCTCTACGTCCTTGTACCGATCGCAGTACGTATCGTAGGAGATGGCATTCAGGGATTCACTGATTTCCTTCAGCGTAGTCGTAGCCAGGCTGCTCTTCTCGCCGGAAGAGTCGTCCGCTGCCATAGTGGGTACGATGCAGCCGACCAGCATGAGCAACGAGAGCGCAAAAGCCATCAGTCGCTTGGTATGGTTTCTTCTCATGGAACCTTCCTCCTGCTTATTTTGGATTCGGCGGTAAAAAGCGGGTCGGGGTAAACCGACCTCCGACCCGGAAACGCCGAACCAGTACTCCCGGGTTTGTCTCACCGCCGCGGCAAAGTCCGGCAAAACGCTATATAAAATATGTAGCATTTTGCAAGACCGTGCCGACTGCGGCAATAGAAGGCGCAACACCCACAGGAAAGCCGATTGGCTCCCCTCAGGGAAAATCGCGTCGAAAACAACGGCGGATCGTGAAATCCTCCGCCATTTTGGTGC
The DNA here is from genome assembly GCA_045547015.1 of Eubacteriales bacterium. GTDB lineage: Bacteria > Bacillota > Clostridia > Oscillospirales > CAG-272 > SIG701. Next base: position 3,418 of record JAZQDY010000207.1, read on the forward strand.
AATTATCATATCATATACCCCGAAAAATGTCAAGCGGCACATATTGTGGAGGAGAAGCCACGGGGCACAAGGGACAGCCGGCACTGGCGAATCGGGCAAAAAATCGGCATTTTTCACAGTTGCCGCCCACTCTTTTGGTGTATTTTTCCTATCACCGGATGGTAAATGATTTTTACCTTTTTAAAAATCCCATTTTTCATCCGCCCCGGATTTTCTGATGTTTTTCGTTTATTCCTCACTTCTTCCCCGTTCGCCTCTGCGTTAAGTAAATTATATTTACTCACTTTTTTCTCCCGTTCAGGCATGCTGCGGATTGCTTTTCCAAATGGCCGAAAAATTAAATTTGGCAATTTGCACAAAAAATAACCGTTTTTTTCTACACATGTGCAATTTTCACAAAAATCACGAAATCGGTCGTTTTTCAGCCCTTTTATATCCATTATTTGTAAATATTAGGCGAGTTTCCTGTATTTGTAACAGATTTGTCACGAACGTATGAGAGATCCGTGCACGGGGCGAAACGGATCTGTGAAGAGACAATGAAGCCCCCCTCCCCGCAGTTTTGACCACAGAATGAACACTGTGAACAAACACGCGCCAACGATTCGACATCTTTCCTGTTGACAAATGGGCGGAAAAGCACTATAATTAGTCTATACTTCAAACAAAGGATCGGATATACTATGTACTCTCTCGGCATTGATCTGGGCGGCACGAATATTGCCGTCGGCATCGTGGACGAATCATACGCTATTATAAAAAAGGAAAGCATTCCCACCGGCGCACACCGTACGCCGGATGAAATTACGGAAGACATGGCTTCTCTCTGCAAAAAGCTGATGGCGGACGCAGGCATTGCAAAAGAGCAAATCGCGTTTGTTGGCATCGCCGCCCCCGGTTCCGTTAATCCGGAAACGGGTATGCTGGACTATGCCAACAACCTCCCCTTCCTCAGCTACCCTATGTGCCGAAAGCTTTCCGACTATCTCGGCGGCATGCGTGTGCTGATCGAAAACGATGCAAACGCGGCAGCCAAAGCGGAAGCCATGGCCGGTGCGGCGAAAAACGCCCGTTTTTCCGTGATGGTTACCCTGGGTACCGGCGTGGGCGGCGGCATTGTACTAGACGGCAAGGTATACGGCGGGTCCAACTACGCCGGCGCAGAGCTGGGTCATACAGTCATCGAAAAGAATGGACGCCCCTGTACCTGCGGACGGCGCGGCTGCTGGGAAGCGTACAGCTCGGCCACGGCCCTGATTGCCATGACGAGAGAGAAGCTCACAGACTGCCGGGAGCAGGGGCGCAAAACGGTGATGGAAGAAATGATCGACGGAGATCTGTCCCGCATTTCTGGGAAAACCGCCTTTGCGGCGGCACGCGCCGGCGATGAAGCGGGCAAAGAGGTAGTGGATATGTACATCGACTATCTGGCCTGCGGCATCACCAATATGATTAATATATTCCAGCCGGATGTGCTTTCCATCGGCGGCGGTATCTGCCACGAGGGAGACTATCTGCTGAAGCCGCTGAACGAGCGGGTATTCAAGGAAGTCTACACCCGGGACAGAGAGCCGAAAACCCATCTCTGCGCGGCACAGCTGGGCAATGATGCAGGTATTCTGGGCGCCGCATCGCTGGGACGATAAACGATCAATGATTTACAAAAAGGACTGCTGTATTTCAGCAGCCCTTTTTCGTTTTCGGCTCCGCCCGTCTGTCAGATCAGGATCGGAGCACCGTCACTGACCGTTTCCGTGTCCGGAATCCCGTTCTGGGCGCAGATCGTACGGCGGGACACCCCGTACCGCTTTGCGATTTCCCAGATCGTTTCGCCCACATCGGGGTAACAGATGCGGATACACCCGTCGTCCGCTTTGCGTGATTCCCCTTTATGAAGCACAACCGTATCCACGCACCGGATCCGTTCGCGCCCCAGCGCCGACAGGCTGACGGATAGTTCCAGACGCACGGCCAGCTTATCCCCCTCCGGCCGGGCGGACGCATCCACCGTCTCCACGTGGCATCGCCACAAAAGATCCGATGCCTCCGCCGGTGAATCGCACTCACAGCGGAAAGGAAGCGTAAATTCCTCTGAAAGCACGTCACCCTCCGTGAGAATCAGCACGTTCACGGCGCAGGTACCGCTGACTGTCAGCCGTCCGTTCTGTACCTCCACACGTTCCGGCGTGCAAAGAGCACGGGTATCCAATACCGTATCACCGGCTGCAGCCTTGCTCTGTCTGCCTCCCTCCCCGGTAACGGTCAAGGCGTTCTGTCCGCACCGGAGAAGCCGCAGGCTGTCCGCCTCCTCAAATTCCACGGCGGCAGTACAATCGGTGGAAAACAGATCTGCCGTATAGGGACGAATCACCGCACGGGCACACTCCGCTTCCAGATCGTATTCCACCTCCCAGGTACCGCCGTCCTCGCCCGGTGTAACGGTAACGGAAGCGGCGCGTCCCCACGCCCGCGCCATATCCCCCATCTCCGCCGAGGGAACGGTAACTGTCTCGGAAAAGGGCGCTTTTGATGTATGGCACACGTACGTGCCCTCCGGGCTCAGGCATATCGCCGTGACGATCACATCGCCCCGGGCGGTGACAGCGCCGGCGCCGGCAACCGCCTCTTCCACACGCACCGCGCCGGCACAGCGGATCACTTTACCCCGGGCAGGCAGAGTGCCGGATGCCGCAGCAGTCAGCTCACCCCGGGAAAGAAGCGTATCGTGCGCCTCCGCAGTCAGCCGCTCTATAGCGATTTCATCGGCGGGGGTCAGTCGGCCGCCGCCCACATCGCTGACGCGCTCCGTGATTGTCCGAGGCAAAAGCACGGCGATCTTTGTCTTCATCCGACAGCGGAGCGTCAGACGGCGGGGCGCGGTGACACGGCAGGTCACGTTCTCCACCACTGTATCCATAGCCGCGGCGGCGGCATCCACAGCGGCGGACTCCGGCAGTGCCGTGCTGGCGGTGTATTCCTCCGTCAGCGGGGCGCAGAACAGCTCTCCGCCTTCCCCGATATACAGAACGGAATAGGCAATTGTCCCCCCGAATTCCAGCGCATTGCCGCTGAGAAACCGGTTGTCCGGCAGCGGAGATGCCTCCACGCTGATTACACGGCGGATCGCCGGCATGTAGTCCGGCAGGGTAAAATCCGATCCTGCCTCATGGGATACGGTTGACAGATGCTGGGCGGCGGTAAGGGCGGTTTCTTCCCGCAGAGATTTGTTTTGTTCCATGTGCATCATTGATCCTTTCTTGTCCGATTTGATTTCAGTAAAAGATATGACGGACAGAGCGGGAGTATGACAAGCGTACACTTGGTAAGCAAAACAAAAGGGGCTATGGACGAATGTCCATCGCCCCTTCGTTCGTTTAACTATATGAAACAGTTATACGAGGG
>JAZQDY010000208.1:0-7322 GCA_045547015.1 Eubacteriales bacterium
ACCGACACCATTCGTATTTCACAGATGCCGCATGCCGCCGAAAACGAAAAAGCACCCCGGCGGGGTGCGTTGAGGATGAGGGGGACAGAAAAGATGCCACATAATCATTCTTGATATAACTGAAATCTCTCAAGAAATCGATGCTTTTTCTTAAAAACTTTCAAAATACAGTTATAATATTTTTCACCCACATCGTATGTTGGCGGTATTGGTTCAATTGGAGTATTTAATCTGAACAACAAATCGTAAAGCGAAGAATATTTTTTCAAATCCCCCTCAAAGAACATTCCAAAAGCACTTGCTATCGTGTTCAGAAGATTCCAATTATCAAGGACTTGTTTATAATCGATTGGGTTTGAGATAGGCGTGTCAAAATTATATTCAAAAACATCGTTTTCTATTTTTAATTCATTTTCTTTGCAAAAAATCTCCATTGCCTCTGTTGATTGAAAATATAAGAGATATTTTGTATCTTTGTGCAGAATGGAATCAGAACGCTCGGTGTAGTAATATAAAGTTAAATACGAATTACCTTCGTTCCTAATCAAAATGGGGTAAACCACGCTGTTTTCTATATATTTGCAAAAGTCTTTCATATCTCCACCGCCTTTCGTGGGTTCATTATAGCACATCTTGGGGCTATATGCAATATAAAAACGCTTTTCGCCTAAGCGAAAAGCTACCTTGCTGATTACCTCTTCCCTTTTACCTATTACTTCCCCAAAAATCCTGCCAAATTAGGTAAGAGTGAAGAGGTAAAAAGTAAAAATCCCGCACTTTCATGCAGGATTTTTTGGGGCGCGTTGACAAAAAAAGATGCCTATCATTCTATTTCAGTTATTTCTATATCGGGCAATAATCTGTCATGCTTTTTATCGGCACCTGCATACTTTCCGATAAAAACTACATCTAATTGATTTTCTCCTTTTTGAAGTTTAAATTCTTGGGTGCCTTCATCAAGGGAATAACCAGAAACAAGAGCTTCCTTCAGCAATCCAAGTTCAACATCTTTTTCAAAAGACGCATTTAGTGAAATAACCTTTTCTGTATCTGATTTATTTTCTATAAAAAGTGTGCAACAGATATATACCTTGTCATTTTCTATTTTAAAATCTGAAAAATAGCTTTTTCCCTCATTAAGTTTAACATTTTTGGCTTGACAAGAAAACAGACTCAACATCATACAAACGATACACAAAAGAACAAGAAATTTTTTCATATTCTCACCGCCTTTCTGATTTTATTATAGCACAGTTGGGGTAGGAATACAAGCGGTTGGGCAAATTACGTTTGCGCGAAGCGCAACATCATTGATGCGAAGCGCACATCACTTGCGAAGCAAACATCACGCACGAAGTGCGCATCACGTTCCGCTTGCGGAACACATCGTTCCAAACAAAAGAGCACTGCTCTCGCAGTGCTCTTTTGTTTGGAGGCGTCACCCGGATTTGAACCGGGGGATAAGGGTTTTGCAGACCCGTGCCTTACCACTTGGCTATGACGCCGTATTTCTTTCGTCCGCTTCGGACTATGATATGATACCAAATTTTCTCGCGCTTGTCAAGGGGGTTTTGCGATTTACTCAAAAATTTCTTCGACAATTTTTCCGGGGAGAAAAGTTGCGGGGATCGGGCGTACCCCCGATCCCCGATTCTTCACTTAGGATTGTCTTACACAGGACTTACTTCCCGACCGGCGTTCTTCACCAGATCCCAGATATATTCCTTCGGCTTCATGCCGCTGATGGAATCCTCGGCGGTAAGGTTGCAGATGGCGGCCGCAGAGGCGAAATCCAGAATTTCCAGATCAGAGCAGCCGTTATAGATGGCGTACAAGCAGCCGGCGCAGAAGGCATCACCGGCGCCTACGGCACCCACGATATCGCTCTTCTTGATGAACACGGAGGGAGCCACGGTGAACTCGCCCTTATTGTTCAGAACGAATCCGGCTTCAGGGCAATGCACGATGAGACGCTGACGGACACCGGCTTTCATCAGATGCTCCATTGCCTTGCGGATATTGGGAACGATCAGCTTGCCATTTTCGTCCCGCGCTTCAAGTCCTGCGGTGGTGCAGCACTCGATTTCATTCATGATGGCGTTATCCGTATATTTGAGGGCGGGAAGCACCTTTTCGGCGAACTTGCCCGTGCTGTCGCTGACCACGTCGATGGAGGTGAGGATACCTGCCTCCTGTACGGATTTGAGGAAGCGTGCCATTACGGTGCCGTACTCCGGATCCGGTTTGTCAAACTCGTCCAGAAGCAGGATATAACCGATATGGAGCATCCGGCAGCGGAGAGAAGCTACATCAATATCTGCCGGGCAGAACTCCGCATCCGCCCCGCCGTAATGAAAGAAGGTGCGGGCGCCGGTACTTGCCACGGTAATATTGTCGTCAAAGGACGTACCTTTGGTATCGGAAATGCGGACGCCGCTTACGTCAAAACCATATTTCTCCAGCTCCCCGGTGAGGAACCGGCCTTCGCCGTCGTTGCCCACGCGGCCGTAGGCGTACAGGGGGAGTGTGGGATCAATCTTCGCAAGGTCGATCCCGGTGTTGGGCACGCAGCCGCCCACCGCCTGGGAAACGGACAGAATATTGCACAGCATACCCTCTTTAGGGTACACGTCCACCATTTTCATGGAATCGGCGATAATATTGCCGGCCAGGGCAATGCCCTCTTTCTTGCAGCAGTTGCTCATATAATTAACTCCTTTGGATATTGATTCAATAATGATTGATAAAAACGCTTGATGCAGCGAATAGTTTACGGGCGCAGGTTTTCACAGAAGCGGCGCAGGTATGCGGCGGCCTCAGCTCTTGTGACCTGTGCAGTCTGATCGGTTACGTCTGTACCCAGATCTGCAAAAATACCATGATTCTCGCCCCAGAACACACTTTCCTCCGCCCACGGACTATAGGTAAAGGAGCGGGTAATGGGCAAAAATTCCTTTTCCGTCCAGTTTTTTATGCAGGCATACCGATACAGGATCGCCACCGTTTGCTCCCGGGTCAAGGGATCTGCAGGGCCAAACCGTCCGTTGCCGTAGCCGTTCACGATTCCGTGGGAAGCAGCCCATCGCACCGCATCCGTATACCACATATCCGGTTCCACATCCAAAAAATCCTCTCCGGGTCCGACTGGGGGTTCCCCCTCCATCCGCCAGAGGATCGTTACCAGCATGGCGCGGTCTGTCACGTTCTCCGGTGCAAAGCGTCCTTCGCCCACACCGTTCATCAGATTCTTTTCCGTAACGAACGCCACATCCGGTGCATACCAGAGGGAGTAAGGCACATCCGCATACAGCCCCGCCGATACCTCTTCCGGTGCAGGGAGCGTATCGGGGTCAGCGGAAATCTCCGGCTCCTTTGGGAAAATCGGCAGCACGGGCGCTGAATCGGCAGGTATATCTGACACCGGTTCTTCCGGAATCGGAACTTCTGCCCACGGATCCAACGGGGCAGGTGCCGGATACTGCGGTGTACCGGGCATCTGTGTACTTCCGTCCTTCGTGGGATAAAATCTCACTTCAACAATATACGGTGTTGACACGGTGTGCAGTACCAGCGGCGATACCGCCTCCACCAACCGTCCGTTCAATTCAATGCTCCCCAGATAATAACCGGGATCCGGAATCAGGTCTATACTTAAACTATCCCCTTTAGCCACAGTCACGTCACCGCTGGGATATGCGGTACCGCCTCCGTCCGTAACTACGTCAATCCGCACGGTAAAGACTTCCATTTCCGGCCATTCGACGTTTTCCCGCTCCCAGGTAGCCACAGCGTACTGATTCTGATCCAGCACAAAACTTTCTCCGGGAGAATAGAACTGTCCGCCTATACGCCAGCCAACAAACCGGTATCCGTCTGGAGAACGGAAGCCGCATTCCGGCAGGGTATAGACGCTTCCGCGAGGCAACGTGATTTTTTCCATGGTGCCCGGCGAAAGTCCACCCACATCCGGCGACCAGCCGCTGAGAAAGGAAAACTGACACTCGCCCTCCCCCGGCGGCATATCGCTCTCTTTTTTCATGCTGTACTGAACCGTGAGAGCACCCGTTACTACGACCGTTTCGCCGGGATCGTATGACATGCCGTTTACGCTCCAGCAGAGAAAGCGCAAGCCCTCTCTGCCGATGTCCGGTGCCGCCGGCAAAACGAAGGTGCTTCCCACCTGTGCCTCAAAGGAAGGATAAACAGGCATGCCGTTCCCGTCAGCGGCATAAGACACAGTTACCGTCTTTCCCATTTCCTCCGCAGGAATATTCCAGGGAAAGAAATACTGTGCATGGCACGGCAAAACGGCACTCAAAGACAGCAGAAGGGCAAGCAGCACAGCGGCAGCACGGTTATGCATAGACTCTCCTTTCGTAAAGGCACGGACAGAAAAACGGACGTATTTATAAATCCAGCACGCGCAGAATATTCTCCATGGCGAACGCCAGATTCTCTTTCGTAAAGTGACGGCTTTCGGAAAGCGGCATGGGCAGGCGGTTGACGGTAAACACCGCCGTCACACCCTCCCCGTAGGCCGGGGAAAGATCCCCCTCCGCACCGCCTACCACGGCGATCACAGGCTTTCCCTGCTTCTTCGCCCGGCGTGCAACACCAATGACTACCTTGCCGCCCAGGCTCTGGGAATCGATTTTTCCCTCTCCGGTAAAAATCACGTCTGCGTCCGCGATGATTTCATCAAAACGCACCGTATCCAGTACCGTGTCGATGCCCATCTGCAAATCGGAACCGAAAAACACCGTCATGCCGGCACCCATGGCGCCGGCGGCACCGCCGCCGGGCAGGCCCGCCGCATCTTTGCCCAGGGATTCCTTTATCACCCGAGCAAGATTCCGGAGTCCCGCATCCAGATGGCGTACGGTATCCGGGTCGGCTCCCTTCTGCGGGGCGAAAACGTATGCCGCACCGCGTTCTCCGTACATGGGATTATCGATATCGCACATAGTGACGATCTCCACACCGTAAAGGAGCGGAGAGCGTTCCGATACGTCAATACGCTCTATCTCACAAAGCGTACCGCCCGTGGGCACAAAAGGCTTGCCGGCACGGTTCAGAAAGCGAACACCCGCAGCCGCCGCGGCACCGCACCCGCCGTCGTTTGTGCAGCTGCCCCCCAGACCGACGATGATCTTTTTCACACCACGTCCGGCGGCGGCAAGAATCAACTCACCCACGCCATAGGTGGTAGTTTGCCGGGGATCTTCTCTGCCTGCCGCCAGCGGAAGCCCCGCGGCGGCGGCCATTTCGATCACAGCGGTCTTTCCGCCGTCGATAAGACCGTAAAACGCTTCCGTTTTTTCAAAAAACGGCCCGCTTACAGGCACGGTAACACGTTCTCCGCCGAGGGCAGTGAGAAAGGCCTCCACACTTCCCTCGCCGCCGTCCGCTACGGGAACAGACAAAACGGAACAGCCAGGACAGCGGGCATGGATCGTCTCCGCCATCACGGCGCAGACCTCTGCCGAAGAGATCGTTCCTTTGAAGGAATCAGGAATCAGCACGATTTTTTTCACACGTTCTCCTCCGCTCCGGCAGGATTTCTTTCCATAATTATATCATAAAGATCAAACGGTTGTCAATTGCCAAACGAAGAAAGGCAAGGCGCACCGAACGGTGCGCCGCCGGGCCTTTATCGGAAAAGCTGTTTGTGGGCAGACTTTCTTCCTACGTGCTTCGGTTTGCCGATCAGAAGCAATGCCAGGACATTCACCAAAATCAAACCGGCACCCATGGAAATCAGTACTATGTAGCTGGCGGTCCATCCTGCTGTATCCAGAAGATAGCCGAAAAGCACCGGTGCCAGTGCCGCACCGGCGGTGGCACCCACGTTGGTAATGGCAGAAATGGAGCCCGCGTTCATTTCCTCCTCCAGTTGAAAAGAGGACACTACGCTGTAACCGGTGGACACACCCTTGATAATCAGCGCAAAGACAGCCGTCATAGCAATCACAAAAACAATATTGACCTTGTACGTAAACAAAAGTGTTACCGGGAAAATCATAGATCCGATGAGGAACAGGTTCGACAGTTTGATAAAAGAAACGTGCCGATGGGCACAGGCGGTGTTAAAGATCAGCGGGCCGGCCGTGGCAAAAAGAGGGGTGAGCGTAGCAAAAAGGATCGAATATGTAGAGGGAACCCCATGTACTTCCGCAAGAAGAATCGGCAGATTGTTGGCGGAAGCGTAATAGAGGAACGTACAAATGAGCGCCCCCACTATAGACGTAACGAGAGAAACAATAAACTTGAGAGAATACTTTTTCTCATCTTTTCTCTCTTTTTGAGGCAGTGCATTGGCGTTGGCAGCCGGCCGCTTTTCCAGCACCTTATCTGCCCGCCCCACCACAATAAACATCCAAACGGTCGCACTCAGCAGCAGCACGCCGGAAATCAGAAAGGCGTCCTGCCAGTCTCCGATCTGAACGGAAACATACGCAATCAGATACGCCAGAAGACCGCCCACGGAAAAGCCGGTGCTCATCACGCTGATGGCGTAGCTGTGCCGTTCTGCCGGCACGTACAGCGTAATCAGATAGATGGAGCCTGCCCAGATACAGCACTGCAGAATACCGTTCAGACCGAACAGTACCACAATCTGCGAAAGATCGGAGCAAAATGCCACAAGCGTCATGCACACAGCGGAGCCGGCGGCACACACGCTGTATACCACTTTCAGATTGATCTTCTGCACCACCATGGCAAACACGATCTGTGCAATGCCGTAAAAAACATAGTAGCAGGTAGTGGGCACGCCGCCCTCTGCCTTGGTAATGCCGAGAACCTTTAAAATCTCCACCAGTTCTACAGCGTATATGTTTTTGGTGATAATCGATGCGGTATATACTGCATAGCAGGCAAATATGAGCATCAGGCTCCAGTACCGCTTTGTTTTCTCGCTTACGGCTGCTGCCGTGCACACCGCTTCGCTTTGTGCCATAAAAGCCTCCGCGCTTTGTTTTAGTCGGATTTTCTGTATTTTCAGGAAATCTCCCATAATATTACCGCAAACGTCAGCAATAGTCAAGATGCGTTTCCAAAAACGCCTCTTTTGTGTAAGCAATCATAAGCTGCAGGGAGAAAAGCAATTATTTCAGCTGCAGACCGTCGCGAAACGCATTTCCTACCTTACCGCCGAGCACCAGATACGCCTGATTCATGGGATCGTATGTAATCGGACGCAATTTTGCGGGATCGATTTTTCCATCCTCCGTCAGAATCCGTTCGTCTGCACTGACGTTGACGATCTTTCCGACCAGACGTTCCGTTTCCGGGTCGAAAGACTGCAGGACGCACTCCAGCGT
>JAZQDY010000209.1:0-5203 GCA_045547015.1 Eubacteriales bacterium
GAGCCAAAGGAAAAAGAAGCCCGCGCCCTCCGTGACGGGGTGGACACCACCGCTCTGAAAGAGGACAGAAAGCGTCCGTCGAAAAAGGACTAAAAATCCGAAAATAACGAATAATACAAAGTACAGGAATTGACAATGGAAAACGAAATCATTCTTACTGCCAAAACGGTAGAGGAAGCCATGGCGGATGCCCGTGCCAAATACGGCGCGCCGGACAAGGAGCTCTCCTTTACCATTCTGGAAATGCCCAAAAAGGGATTTCTGGGACTGGGCGCCTCCCCTGCCAAGGTAAAAGTTACCATCACCAAGGCGATAGAGGACGTGGATCTCTCCTCTCTCGTGGCGGATATCCGCAGCATGAAGACGGAGGACACCCCTGCCCCGCAGAAGCCCCAGCATCCCAACAACAAGCAGAACCAGAATCATAAGCAGAATCAGAACAATCAGAAACCGCAGGGCGCAAACCAGAATAAAAAGCCCCAGCAGAACAACGGCCAGAAGCCGAACCAGCAAAAGCCTGCGCAGCAGAATCAGCAGCCGAAAGTGCAGCAGAATCAGCAGAAGCCGGCCGCACCCGCCGCCGCTGCCTCCGAGGAGAATCTGCCGGCTGCGCTCCGCAAGCCCGCTGCCCGTCCGGCCGCCGAAAAGAAGCCCAAGGAGCAGAAAAAGCAGAACCGCCCCGCAGACAACCGTCCCGAGGCAGAAAAGAAAAAGGATCTGCTCTCCGCCGTTATGGGCATAAAGGAATCCGAGCAGACGGAAAAGAAGCCCAGCGCTTTTGAGACCTTCGGAAAGAAGATCGAGAAGGCCGCCGATAAAGCAGAGGACAAGCTGGAAGCCTTCGGCGACAAGATCGAGGACGCCTTCGAGAAGATCGGCGACACCGTTGAGGAAAAATGGGAAGAGACCGCCGATTCCATTGAGGATAAGTTCGCCCGCGCCATGGGCTCCTTCACCGACCGCGCCGAAAAGGCGGAAAAGGCACAGAAGAAAGAGCCCGAGCCGCCCCGTCTGGAGTTTGTGACTCCCGAGGAAATGGAGTTCGCTCTGGATTTCGCCAACACGCTGCTCAAGAACATGGGCCTGCCGGCACGCGCCGAGCACAATCCCGACGCCCGGGGCATGGAAATCCCCGAGGGCACCGTGGCCGCCCGGATTGAGATCAAGGGCGACGACAGCGGCATCCTTATCGGCCACCACGGCGAGACGCTGGATGCCATCCAGTATCTGGTGAATCTGTGCGCCTCCCGGAAGAGCGAATCCGCCAAGCGCGAGTTCGTGAAGATCTCCGTGGATATCGAGGGATACCGTGAAAAGCGGGAGGAAACCCTCCGGTCTCTGGCCCGCCGCATGGCGGCCAAGGCAGTGAAAAACCGCCGCAACGTAGTGCTGGAACCTATGAATCCCTACGAGAGACGGATTATCCACTCCGAGGTGCAGGGTATCGAAAACGTCTCCACCCACTCCGTGGGCAGTGACGAAAACCGCAAGATCGTAATCACCTATGAGGGCGCGGACAAGCAGTCCTCCGGCAAAAAGAGAAACGATCGCCGACGCGGCAAGGGTGACCGGGCGGACAAAGCCGAGCGCACGGAAAAGGCGGCAAAGACGGAAAAGGCCGAAAAGGCAAAACCGGACGGCGACCGTCCCCGGCAGAAGCCGGTGCGCGCCAAGTCCATCGATGAGATCCAGTTGGATCTGAGCGGCGATTCCACCGCCACCATCGGTTCTCTCACGAAGGATTCCGGCGAGGAAGAAAGCCTGAGAGAATACTGAGAATGAACGAAAAGAGCACCCGACGTTTCTCTGCTGTCCTTAACGGAGAATTTGAGGTGCAAAAAATCGGCAGAGAACTTGTTTTCTCTGCCCATTTTTGATACAATGGGAACGATAAAACTTTGGAGGAGTAAGTATGTCGCTTGATTACAACGAAAAGAATATTACTCTTGCAAAAAATCTTCGTAAAAATGCAACACCGCAGGAAAAACATTTGTGGTATGATTTCCTATCAAAATATGAAATCAGATTTCAAAGGCAAAAAGCCATAGACAATTTCATTGCGGATTTTTACTGCCACAAAGCCAAACTGATCATAGAAATTGATGGGTCACAGCATTATACCGAAGAAGGCAGACAAAAGGATGAATTTCGTACTGAAATCCTTGAAGGTTATGATCTGAAGGTCATACGGTTTACCAACCGACAGCTCAGCACAAACTTTCGTGGTGTCTGCGAGTATATCGATGCTGCCGTAAAAGCCTCCCTCCGAGAGGGAGGGGGACCGCGTTAGCGGTGGAAGGAGCCTGCGTGACTTTAGGTTTGGATAAATCTTATTGTATCGCGCTCTCCCTCAGTCGCCTACGGCGCCAGCTCCCTCCCGGAGGGAGCCTTTGGATGCGCAACCTTAGGGGTATGGGCTTTGCCCTGTGCCGGCGTTGCTTGCAACGCTGTAATACAAAGGCGAAACTGGCGATAAATGAAAAGCAAAAATGTTTAGGAGGATAAATGCGTGAACGGATTGGATAAATGCATAAATAGTGTTACTGACAAAGAATCTCTACTGCACTTTATGAAAATGCTTATCAATGATTACCGAAAAAATCCGCAAGAATGGGAGCATGATTCTATTGATGAATATTTAGACGCAATGATGTCTTGGGTTAATGATTTCTCAAAATGTAAATATAACGATATTGATTGGAATAATATTGATTACTCCGTAATAGCGAGAATCTTGTATAGTGGAAAAATACATGAGTAGCACAAAAATTACCCCGACAGGTTTTCAAAAGTCTGTCGGGGTTACTTATTTGTTTACTGCGTATCAACTAAAGCAATTTGGTTTGTTAATTCTCCGATAAGAACATCACGCTTTGCCGGGTGCTCTTTTTTTGCGGGAGATGGCGTGGGGTTCGGGGGCAAAATCCCCCGGGAGAATCTTTTTTTATTCCCCAAACTCCCTTTACAACCTGCCTTTTTCGTGGTATAATTGTGGATGTATAGGTATGCCTTCCCGGCTTTCCGGGAGGCGGGAGTTTTTCGCTGAAAGGACGTTGCACTTTATGAAATCTTCGAAGAAATCCGCACCGGCGGAGGCCGTCTCCCACGACGCCACCCCGGAAGAAAAGAAAAAAGCCCTCTCCGTTGCCATCGCGCAGATCAAGCGCGCCTACGGCGAGGGATCCATTATCAAAATGGGCGAAAATCCCCGGATGGCGGTGAGCGTGGTGCCCACCGGCTCCCTCAATCTGGATTTTGCTCTGGGCGTGGGCGGACTCCCCCGGGGTCGTATCGTGGAAATCTACGGTCCCGAATCCTCCGGTAAGACCACGCTGGCGCTGCACGCCATTGCCGAGGTGCAGAAAATGGGCGGCGAGGCCGCGTTTATCGACGCGGAGCACGCGCTGGATCCCGAATACGCCCACGCCTTGGGCGTAAACATCGATTCCATGCTGGTTTCCCAGCCGGACAACGGCGAGCAGGCACTGGAAATCTGCGAGGCGCTGGTTTCCTCCGGCGCTATCGATATTGTGGTTATCGACTCCGTGGCGGCACTGGTACCCCAGCAGGAGATCGAGGGCGATATGGGTGCATCCCACGTAGGATTGCAGGCACGTCTTATGTCTCAGGCGCTCCGGAAGCTGTCCGGCGTGGTATCGAAAACGAAATGCATCGTCATCTTCCTCAATCAGATGCGTGAGAAGGTGGGCGTCATGTACGGCAACCCGGAGACCACCCCCGGCGGTAAGGCGCTGAAATTCTACGCCTCCGTCCGGCTGGATATCCGCAAGGCGGAGAATCTGAAAAACGGTTCCGACATCGTGGGCTCTCACGTGCGCTGCAAGGTGGTCAAAAACAAAGTGGCGCCGCCCTTCAAGACGGCGGAGTTTGATATCATGTACGGACAGGGCATCAGCAAATCCTCCGAAATTCTGGATTTCGCCGTGAAGTACGAAATCGTGGACAAAAGCGGTTCCTGGTTCTCCTACGGGGGACAGCGGATCGGGCAGGGCAAGGATAACGCCCGGGCATTCCTTGAGGATAACGCCGAACTGATGAAGGAGATCGAAGAGCTGGTGCGCCAGAAGGTGGAAGCTGACCGGGCAGACAATTTTGAAGAAGGCGACGACGAGCCGCTGGATCTCCGTCTGCTGTCCGATCTGGACGGCGAGGGTGACGGTGACGCACTGGACGGGCTGGATCTGCCGGAGCTGGACGGGGAGGAATAATATGCCCCGTTTTGACACGTTCCGTATCCGGGATCCCTTTATTCTCCCCGACGGGGGAAAATACTACATGTATGAATCCGGCACCACGGAGGATCCCGCCGACCGGCGGGTGTACGCCCGGGTGTCCGATGATCTGACGGAGTTTTCCGATCGCATACCGGTGTTCACCCCGCCGTCCGGTTTCTGGGCGGGCCGGGATTTTTGGGCACCGGAGGTGCACCTTTACAAGGGTGCCTACTATCTGTTTCTTTCGCTGAAGAGCGAGACGGCCTGCCGCGCCACGGAAATCTTCCGGGCAGAGTCGCCTCTCGGCCCCTTCACCCGGTGGAGCCGGGACAGCGCGGGGAATTTCGCCCCCGTCACGCCCCGGGAGTGGGAATGTCTGGACGGCACGCTGTTTATTGAAGACGGCGTTCCGTACATGGTATTCTGCCACGAATGGCTGCAGGTGAAGGACGGCGAAATGTGCGCCGTGCGGCTCACGGACGATCTTTCTTCCCCCGCGGGCGAGCCGTTCCTCCCCTTTACCGCACCGGAAAGCGGCTGGGCCGCCGATATCCGGAACGGGGAGGGCTGCCGCATCACGGACGGGCCCTACCTCAGGCGGATGGCGTCCGGGGCGCTTATGCTCATCTGGTCCTCCGCTAAACGGGACGGGGACGGCACCTGCTACGCCACCGGCGCGGCGATTTCCGAAAGCGGACGACTGAAAGGCCAGTGGCATCACCGCCATCCCTTTTTGTTCCATAAAGACGGCGGACACGCCATGTTCTTTACCGATCACACCGGCACGGAACGGCTGGTGCTCCATCAGCCCAACAAGCCGGCCGGCAGGGAGCGCGCCCGGCTGTTCACCGTGACGGAGGAGAACGGTGAGGTCAGAATCCGGGAATAATGCAGGGGCCCCGAGTTCGCTTTCAGCGAACTCGACCACACAACCCCGCCAAGGGCTTTCGCCCTTGGAACCCAATCTG
>JAZQDY010000210.1:0-18375 GCA_045547015.1 Eubacteriales bacterium
AAGGGAGCCTTTGACACAAGATCATTCTACGCTGAATTTTTATTTGCTTTCTGCTCATCGGCAATAGCCTCTTTTGAACCCCGCCACTATGGCGGGGTTTTCGTTATACAAAAAGGGGATTGCCGTCTTTTGTGGCGGCAATCCCTTTTTGCTTTCCACCGCTTTTCAGCACTTTTTCTGTTTCCCCTGTTTACAAACAGGCAAAAATATGGTATACTGATTATGTGTGCCATAATGTAGATAATTCACATAAATTCCTGTCCGCACACGGAGGATATTTTGATTATTGCACTTGAACAAGCCAAACAGGAGCTGAACGCCTTCCGCGATCAACTCACCGAACTGGGAAAAGCGCTCCGCATTGAGGCTTTGCGTGAACAAGCGGAAACGCTGGAGGAAAAGTCCCAGTCCCCCGATTTCTGGAACGATCAGGAAAAATCCACTAAAGCTCTCCAGCAGCTGAAACAGCTGAAGGATAAAATCGAACGGTACGATTCTCTCGTAGCCCGTCTGGAGGACACCGTCATCATGGCGGAAATGGCCATTGAAGAAAACGACGAAAGCGTCACGGACGAGATAGTAGCGGAAAAAGAGCAGATTTTTGCCGACGCGGAAAAACAGCGCATTGAAGTGCTTCTCTGCGGTCAGTACGATAAAAACAACGCTATCGTTTCCTTCCACCCCGGCGCGGGCGGAACGGAAGCACAGGACTGGGCCCAGATGCTCTACCGTATGTACACCCGCTGGGGTGAGTCCCACGGCTTTACCGTCAAGCTGGCCGACTGGCTGGACGGCGATGAGGCGGGGCTGAAATCCGCTACCATTATCGTGGAGGGCGAAAACGCCTACGGCTATCTGAAGAGCGAGAACGGCGTACACCGCCTGGTGCGCGTCTCTCCCTTTGACTCTTCCGGACGCCGCCACACCTCCTTTGCTTCCGTGGAAGTCATGCCGGAATTCAGCGATGAAGACGCAGACATCGAAATCCGCGAAGAAGATCTGGAGATCACCGCACACCGTTCCAGCGGCGCCGGCGGTCAGCATATCAACAAGACGGACTCCGCTATCCGTATCGTGCATATTCCTACCGGTATCGTTGTAGGATGCCAGACGGAAAGAAGCCAGCTGCAGAACAAGGAAACCGCCATGAAAATGCTGAAGAGCAAACTGCTCGAAATCAAAGAGCGGGAAAAGCTGGAGCGCATTGAGGATATTCAAGGTGCGAAAGTAAACATCGAATGGGGATCCCAGATCCGTTCCTACGTCTTCATGCCGTACACGCTGGCAAAGGATACCCGCACCGGATTCGAAATGGCCGATATCGGGGCTGTAATGGACGGCGAGATCGACGGATTCATCAACGCCTACCTGAAAATGAACGCCGAGCAGTAATTTCGCTTTTGCTGAAAGAGGAGATCGCATGAGTCAGGATACCGTACTCTTTGAGGGAATGACCTCCATCCGCGCCGTTCTGGACGGCGCCAAAAACGGCATCCATGATCGGCGCATTCTGCGCGTTCTCGTGGACCGGGCAAAAAAGAAAAGCAAAGCGGAAGAGATCGCCTTTCTCAAAGCCGCCGGGAAAGCCTGCGGCTTCCCCGTCACCGAATGTACTGCGGAAGAGTTGGACGCCATCACCAGCGGCACCACCCACGGCGGCATCGCCGCTGAGTGTACCGTCCGGACGATTCCGTCTCTTACGGATGCTTCCCTGCCCGCCGACGGATTTGCCGTCATGCTGGAGGGGATTGAGGATCCGTTCAATTTCGGCTACGCGCTGCGTACGCTCTACGCCGCCGGGGCCGATGCGGTTATCCTGACGCCCCGCAACTGGATGCACGCCGCAGGCACCGTATGCCGATCCTCTGCCGGTGCCTCCGAACTTCTGCCGCTGTATATTGCTGACGGCACCGACGCCGTTAAAACGGCGCGGACAGCCGGCTATAAGATCGTGTGCGCCGGCATCCGGGACTCCGTTTCCGCCTTCGATGCCGATCTCACAAAGCCGGTGTTTCTGATCGTGGGCGGAGAAAAGCGCGGCATCTCCCGTGCCCTTCTGAATGAAGCCGACACGGTGGTACGGCTGGATTATGGCAGACCGTTCCGCGGTTCCCTCTCCACCGCATCCGCCGCCTCCGTGCTGGCGTATGAAATTCTCAGACAGAACAGATAAAAAAACGCTCCGTTTAAAACGGAGCGTTTTTTTGTATAAATCAATATTTGTTTTCAAGTCTCTCGTAAACCTGATCGGTCACGCCGGACACGGCGTAAATGACCAGTGCCACAAACAGGCAGGATACCACGATATGTAAGATCCACAACTCCGGATAATACATGGCGGTAGTAAAGGAGGCGGCACGGAGAATCAGCAGTAAACCGCCGGCCGTCATAGCGGTGAAAGTACGGGCGTACACACTTTTCATAATCTCTGCCACACGCAGATTGGCATCATACTGAGGAGAATGGTACGAGTCAGCCACCAGTGCGGCGTGCTGCTTGAACACCCGGCACAAAATCACCGTAAAATATGCGAACGCAATCAGTAAACACACAAATTCCAGCGTTCCTGATGTACGGATCGGTGCGTACAGGCGTGCGGCATTTGTAATATACCGGGCAGCTTTTGCCTCATATTCCGCAAAATACGGCACCTGCAAAATCAGTCCGATCACGGACAAGACGGAAGCCACAGCAGCCGGGATACAGCCGTACCAGGCAAGGCGGTCAAAGCGGGAGAGGATCCGCAGTGCCAGCACCAAAAGCCCCGCCGCGATGATAGACGGAAAAATGCTGATACCGTCCAGCTGCAGCGGAAATACCGACACAGCGGCAAGAAGGAATAACAGCAGAACATTCTTCATCTGCACGGCCGCAAACATACCCTTATCGGTAAGAACCGCTTCCTTATAGTAGGCTGCAATGCCCTCATTCAGCCGTACGTCCTTCCGCATTCCGTTCACGTAGCGGAGAGAACGCACCAACCATATGACGCCGAACACGAACGCAACCGTGCCGGCAAAGAGGTAAAACAGCGGCTTGAAACGGGACAGCGGTATGGCCGCCTCCGCTTCCACAGGCTGTATATCCAGTGCAGTAAGTTCCGGCAGCACGGATGCCGCCGTTTTGATGACAAAGAAGATCACCGTATAGATCTTCAGCTTTTCTGCCCGTTCCGTAATCTGACCCTTTCGGTCTTTCACCGGACAGAACACGCTTTTCACGTCGTACCGTCGGCCCAGATCGTAAAATCCGTCAAAGACCTGCATGATAAGCGGGATCGTATAGATGGCTTCCAGCACGCCGAAGGAAAAGACGAGCAGAAGAGTAAACGAATCCGACTTTCCGGGAATCAAGAGAATAGAGGCAGCCCGTGCCGCCGTCACAATAATCAGCTTCCAGAGAAAGCCCCGGGCATCCCGCAGTTTTTCCGTAGAAAACGACATGGAAAAAAGACCGCGGTAAATCAGAAGCAAACCGATAAAGTCCGGCAAAACGTCATAAATCTGTATATTGGGATTGAAAAGGAACAACAATCCTGCGACTATGCAGCCAAAGCCCATAATGCACCCCTTCTCTTATGTAAAATTTGTACGAATCATCCGTTATTTCCGTTTGGATTTCTTCTTCCGTTTGACACGGAGATACCCCGGCTCCTCCGGAACCTCTTCTTTCGACGGCATTTTTCGCTGCTTTTGCGGACGGCGATACGCCCGGTCAAACAAAGCGTCCATTTTTTCATTGAATCGGTTTACGAAGGCAAATCTGCTGGCCGGGCGCTCCCCCTGCTCCTGTCCGCTGAGACAGACACGGCAATAGCAGGAATGAATCAGAATGAGATTCAAAATAATCACCGCAAAGCCGAGCAGCATGAGAGACAGCGCAAGAAGATTGGCCACTGTACCAAGATACGGCAGAATGAGCAGTGCGGCGATGTGTCCCAGATAATAGAGAAATACAAAGAGGATGTTCCGCTTCGCCGCATTTTCTTCCTTCGGCAATTCCACCTGCCGGGCAATAAAATAGATACCCGCCAGAATGAAAAACTGCAGAACGAGAGAGACGGCGGCGATTCCCACACCGAAAATATCGGTAATCACGCTCTCAGGGTCAAGCACCTTCAGCATGAGAAGAACTGTTCGGGAAAGGCATAGGAGCAGATAGCCGATATCTGCCCACATCGCACGGTAAAAATTCTTACCGTACGATGCGAGTTTTGAAAGGCCGACGAGCATCAGCGCTCCGCCGATAATATCGAAAAAGAAATACACATTGGCGAGAGAAAACGCAAACGCCATGAAGTAACCAATCAGAAGATATCCGAATCCCATCACTTATTCTCCGCTTGCATCCGCCGCGCCGGGTTTGCCGCAGCACTGCTTATACTTTTTGCCGCTGCCGCAGGGACAGGGCTCGTTGCGGCCGATTTTTCCCGTATTCACAATCGGGCGGCCGGGTGCCGCCGGGGCGGGTGCCGAACCGGGCTGGACGGGACGCATCACGGGACGGCGAGCCAGTGCCGGACGAACACCGCCGGCGCCGGTTTCCTTCACTACCTGTACACGCTGCATGGGATTCTGCGGCGTTACGGACAGGATCATCCGGGCAGAATCCTCACGGATCTCGGAGACCATCTCATCAAACAGATCCGCACCCTGAATACGGTATTCACTGATGGGATTACGCTGTGCATACGCCTGCAGTCCGATGCTCTCCATGAGACTGTCCATGGCTTCCAGATGCGCCATCCATTTCATATCCACGTTGCGAAGCAGAACGACCCGTTCCACCTCCCGGAAATCTTCTTCCCCGAAGAGCTGTTCCTTCTCTGCGTACAGTTTTTCCGCACGTTCAATAAGCGTTTCACGGATTTCCGTCCGTGCTTCAGCCGCCTTATCGGGCAGCACAAGAAAATCTGTGTCCTCCGTGAGAAGCCCCCGGTATTTTGCACGCAGACCCGTAAGGTCCCAGGCACTCATATCGTCCTCATGCAGATACTGATCCACCGCATCCGCAATGGTATCCCGCACCATAGAAAGCAGCTTGTCCTTTACGCTCTCGCCAGCAAGTACATCGCCTCTCTGCTGATAGATGATGGTACGCTGCTGATTCATTACATCGTCATAAGCAAGGACGTTTTTACGGCGCTCGAAGTTATTGTCCTCCAGCCGCTTCTGCGCCGATTCGATAGAGCCGGAAAGGATTTTGGCGTCAATGGGTTCGTCCTCGCTCATGCCCAGTCTGTCCACCAGGCCGAGAATCCGCTCACTGCCGAACAGACGCATCAGATCGTCCTCCAGCGAAAGGAAGAAGCGGGATTCACCCGGATCGCCCTGACGGCCGGAACGACCGCGCAGCTGGTTATCGATACGGCGGCTTTCATGCCGTTCCGTACCGATGACAAACAGACCGCCTGCCGCTCTTACCTTTTCCGTCTCGGGGAGAATTTCCGCCTGATACTTTTTATACAACTCCCGATAAACGGCCCGGGCAGCCAATGCCTCTTCACTGATGGACATGGACGAGCCGGTCGCCAGGGCAATCACATCCTCCTCATATCCCTGATCGCGCATGGCGGCCTTTGCCAGATATTCCGCGTTGCCGCCGAGAAGAATATCCGTACCGCGTCCCGCCATGTTGGTGGAGATGGTTACCGCGCCGAATTTACCAGCCTGCGCCACGATATCCGCTTCTCTGTCATGATATTTGGCGTTGAGCACCGTATGCTTCACACCGTTCAGCTTCAGTTTCCGGGACAATTCTTCGGATTTCTCAATGGATACAGTACCCACCAACACCGGCTGTCCCTTGGCATTGCATTCCTTGATCTGTTTAATGATGGCGTTGTCTTTGCCGTTTTTCGTTTTATAAACCGCGTCGGAGTGATCCGTACGGATCATGGGCTTATTGGTGGGGACCTCCACCACGTCCAGATTATAAATCTCCCTAAATTCGTTTTCCTCGGAAAGAGCCGTACCGGTCATACCGGACAGCTTTTTGTACATACGGAAATAGTTCTGGAAGGTGATGGTGGCAATGGTGCGGTTTTCCTTCTGGATCTTTACGTTTTCCTTTGCCTCGATCGCCTGATGCAGACCGTCGGAATACCGGCGTCCGGGCATAATACGTCCCGTGAAGGAATCCACAATCAGCACTTCGTTATCCTTGATTACGTAATCCGTATCCCGCTTCATGATGCCATGGGCGCGAATCGCCTGGTACACGTGATGGGAAATATCTGCATTTTCCGGATCGGACAGGTTCTCGATACCGAAAAATTTCTCCGCTTTCGCAATACCGGAGGCGGTAAGCGTGGTATTGCGCGCTTTTTCGTCCACGATATAATCACCGTCAATATCGTCGTGTTCTTCCTTGGAATCCAGTTCCTTGATTACGACTTTCCGCATGGTGCGGACCAACTGATCTGCCCTGCCGTACAGCTCATCCGTTTTCTCGCCGGAACCGGAAATGATGAGCGGCGTACGCGCTTCGTCGATGAGGATGGAATCCACCTCGTCCACGATGGCGAAATTATGTCCCCGCTGAGTCTGCATTTCCTTATACAGGATCATGTTGTCACGGAGGTAGTCAAAGCCGAATTCATTATTGGTACCGTAGGTGATATCACAGCCGTAGGCATACTGCTTCTGCTGCCGGGTCTGATCGTGTATCACAAGACCCGTAGTGAGACCCAGAAATTCATGGATACGTCCCATTTCCTCACAGCCGAGACGCGCCAGATACTCGTTAACCGTAACGATATGCACGCCTTTGCCGCTGAGTGCATTCAGATAGGAGGGGAGAGATGCCACCAGCGTTTTACCTTCACCGGTTTTCATCTCCGCCACGCGGCCCTGGTGGAGCAGAATACCGCAAAGCACCTGTACGTCAAAGGGGCGCTTGCCAAGAACGCGGTCAGCCGCCTCCCGCACCAACGCATAGGCATCGGGCAGAATAGTATCCAGATCGGACCCGTCTGCAATCTGTTTTTTGAACGCCGCCGTTCTTTCCGCCATTTCAGCATCGGTCAGGGCCTTGTATTCTGCCGCCAGATCGTTGATTTTCAAAAGAGTCGGGCGGATCTTTTTGATCTGATGATCGCTGTACGATCCGAACAGTTTGGTAATAATACTCATTTCGGCTATAAATCCTCTCAAAAGATGTATCGTTTTGCACACCGTGCGCGCCGTAAAACTCAGACAATATATACTATATAGTATACAGCATTTACTGTTGTAAAAGGGTTGCGGATTTGTAAATTTATTTGAAATGCCCGTTTCATCCGCAAAAAACTTGCATTTTCCCCAAAAGCAGCGTATAATAAACGGGCAATCTGACAAACAAAGGATCGAAAATGTATGGGACAGATCAACATCGTACTGGTAGAACCGGAGATTCCCCAGAATACGGGCAACATCGCCCGCACCTGCGCGGCAACCGGTGCCTCGCTCCATCTCATCCGTCCGCTGGGCTTTGCAATCGACAGTGCCAAGCTGAAGCGTGCCGGTCTGGACTACTGGGACAGCCTCGATATCACGTATTACGACGGCATGGACGACTTTTTCCGCCAGCATCCCAAGGCAGCGTTTTTCTGTTTTTCCTCCAAAGCACCCAAAAGTTATACGGAGGTGGATTACCCTTTGCCCGTATACCTGTTTTTTGGAAAGGAAACGAAAGGGCTCCCGGAGGATTTTCTCCGTCTCCACCAAGACCGCTGCGTACGCATCCCCATGCGGGGCGGTCAGCGCTGTCTCAATCTGTCAAATGCCGCGGCAGTCGGTGTATATGAGGTACTCCGCCAGCACGGTTTTCCCGAACAGATGACAGGAAGCGATGCCCTCACATCATCGGAGCAAGAAGAACCATAATCGCACGTATCAGGCCGCGCCAGAAGCCGCTCTGACAATCCTTTTCGGTAATCGGCCGGCATTTCTGTACGGTGCGGATGTAATCCTCCTTGATCGTTTCAATCGCTTGCACTCCGCACATCCACACGCCGCACTCAAAATGGAGATACAAACTGCGGAAATCCAGATTTACCGTACCCACGGTGGCGTATCGGTCATCACAGACGAAGGTTTTCGCATGAATAAACCCGGGCGTATACTCGTACAATTTCACGCCGCTTGCCAGCAGATGCCGGTAATAAGATTTGGTAGCCTCGTGCACGAAAAACTTGTCCCCGATGCCGGGGGTGATGATCCGCACGTCCACGCCGCATTTTGCGGCATTGCACAGCGCCGTTTCCAGAATCTCGTCAATGATCAGATAAGGCGTGGTGATATACACGTACCGCTCCGCCCGGTTTATCATGTTGAGATAAATCGTCATCCCTACCGGCTCGTTGTCCAGCGGATTGTCCGTATACGGCTGGACGTAGCCGGAGGCGTTCGCAGGTGCGGCATCTGCCGCCGGCTTGTAGTGATCGTAAGATTCCGCGGCAGCGCCTGTCTCACTGAGATAGTCCCACATGGTAAGAAACATGACCGTCATGCTCCACGCGGCATCTCCCCGGAGCAGGACGGCATTGTCTTTCCAGTGTCCGAAACGCATCTCTTCGTTGATGTATTCATCCGCCAGGTTTATACCGCCCGTAAAGGCAACCTTACCGTCGATCACACCGATTTTCCGGTGATTGCGATTATTCAGCCGGGCGGAGAGCACCGGAATAAACCGATTGAATACCTGACAGCGAATGCCCCGTGCCGCCATCTGCTTCGGATAATCGGCGGGCAGACGGGTAATGCATCCCATATCGTCGTAGATCAGCCGAACGTCCACGCCTGCCGCGGCTTTTTCTGTGAGAATATCCAGTATGGTATTCCACATCCGTCCCTCGGCGATGATAAAATACTCCAGAAAAATATACTTTTCCGCCTTTTCCAGCTCGCTTAGAAAAGCGGAAAACATATCCTCGCCCAAGGGGAAATAGCGAACCTCCGTATTCGCAAAGGGCGGACAGTTGGCAGCACCGAAAATATACCGGGACTGAAACGCCGCGGAGGGGTTTTCTTTTGCCATCCGGGACAGAATCTCCCCATTCCCGGGCAGTGTATTCCGCATGGCGGCAGAAATCTTCTCCATCTTCTTTTTTCTGCGGTCCGAAAGCCGGTTGCCGCTGAAAATCAGATACAGCAAGCTGCCGAAAATGGGAATCAAAAGCACGGTCACAAGCCACGCGATTTTATATTCCGCCGCATCCTTTCGGTTTACGATTTTCAGCGTCAAAACGAAGGCAGCCAGCAAGGCGGCCAGATAATAGATAACAAAATACTCTGTAAACCGGAACGCGGCAACAGAAAGCAAAGTAAGCTGCAGAAGAATCAGAAGCGAAACAATCACTACCCGGCTGAACAAGAGTTTTAACAGTTTTTTCATCTGCGCCTCCCTGAATACGGTATATATGGATAGTATACCATATTTTCCCGAAAAATACAAGGCGGAAAGCTGTCGCTTTCCGCCTTGTATTCTGTTTTTTACAAAATAATGCAAATGAGTCCGCCGCTTCCCTCGTTGATAATCCGGGAAAGGGTTTCTCCCAGCTTCAGCCGTGCATCCGGCGGCATATGGGACAGCTTGGCGTGCAATCCGTCGTTGACCAGCTCGTAAAGCGTTTTTCCGAACAGATTGGATTCCCAGATCTGCTTCGGATCCTCCTCAAAATCCCGGAGCAGATTTTTCACCAGTTCCTCAGACTGCTGTTCCGTGCCTACCACGGGATTCAGTTCCGTCTCAATAGAGGCGCGGATCATGTGAACGGACGGTGCAGAGGCGCGAAGCCGTACCCCGTATCCCCCTGCCTGCCGGACGATCTCCGGCTCTTCCAGGGTAAGACTGTCTACATCCGGCATCACGATTCCGTATCCGTTTTCATCCAGTTCACGAATGGCCTCCGCATATTTGTCATAAGTACGTTTTGCTTCCGTCAGGGAGCGGAGGGCGGACAGAAGATCCCGTTCATTTTCCATTTCAATCCCGGTCATCTCGCCGATAATCCGGTAATACAACGCCTCCGGCATGGCGATCTCTGCCTCCACACGTCCGCATCCCATATCAATCTCCGAAAGCCGGACAGATGCCTTTCCCTCTCCGCCGCCGACTTCAATGGATTCGGTAACGGCGGCAGCAAGAGTCTCCGCGTACGTCTCTGCCGCATCGCCCACCTTCCGCATAGGACGTGCCGTGCGGAGCACCGCTTCGGCGGCTGCACAGCGGAGCCAATGATCCCCATCCAGTGCGCTCATCCAGCCGGGCATGTGAACGAAAATCTCCCTGAGGGGAAATTCCATCAGCACCATCCGCAGAATATGGGCAATATCCTCTCCGTCAATGGCAGTGCAGTTCACCAGGGCCACCGGGGCCTTATATTTTTCCTCCAGCTCCATTGCCAGCTTTTCCGCCTCCGGTGAGGCGGGATTCTGGGAATTGAGGATCACTGCAAAGGGCTTTCCGATAGCGGTAAGCTCTCTCGCCACCCGCTGCTCCGCCTCTATATAATTCTCCCGGGGAATATCGCCGAACGAGCCGTCCGTCGTTACCAGAATGCCGATGGTGGAATGCTCCTCGATTACCTTTCGCGTGCCGGTTTCCGCCGCTTCTTCAAAGGGCAGCGGCTCCTCCGACCAGGGCGTATGGACCATACGCACCGCGCCGTTTTCCGTATTGCCCATGGCATCGGGCACCATATACCCCACGCAGTCGATCATCCGCACGTTTACTTTCCCGCATTCACCCACCGGAATCTGCACGGCATCGTCCGGAATAAATTTCGGCTCCGTAGTCATCACCGTACGTCCGCCGGCACTCTGAGGCAACTCGTCTCTCGCCCGGGTACGGTCGTGTTCCCCCTGAATATTGGGGATCACCGCCGTTTCCATGAATTTTTTGATGAATGTGGATTTTCCTGTCCGTACGGGTCCCACCACACCGATGTAGATATCTCCGCCGGTGCGTGCCGCAATGTCGCGATAGATGTCTGCACTTGTCATATTTCTTCCTCCGCATGTTCGTGATTTCTGATGCTTTTGCTTGATTGTATGCGAGGAAGGGAAAAAGTATGACAGGCTGTCCGGTGAAAAAACACGAGAGCGGTTAACGCTATGTTATTAACCTAAATCCTATACTTGACGCCCTTCACAAAATAAACAGTTCTCCTTGCCGGGGAAAGGGCCATCTCAAACGCCGAAGTTCCTTTCCCCGGCACCCCTATCTCCTTGGCTGAGACCTGAAAAATATGTATGCCAGCCAAGGAAGTGGGGGATATTTCGCCCATCGGACAAAGAGATGAGAAGAACACACACCTGGGAGGATTAGCAGGCGGCATAGGCAGCTCACTTGCGTTAACAACGTCTGCAATCCGCGACCGATGCTGTTTTTCTCTTATTCTTTCGTTCCGTCCGGCTGAAATAGTTTGAACGCCGCTGCAGACATCACGTATACATCATCCGGGGATTTTACTTTTCCCCGGGAGGAAACGATACACCCGCTGTCAAGGCCGGTAATAATCATAGGCTTTCCGCTGATGAGAACGATGCCCCGCTCGCCTTTTTCCGCAAAAGCGGTACGGCAGAGAACGTGCGTATCGTGAATCAAATTGCCGCCGCCTACCACAGGATAATACTGTTTCCAGACGACGTCCGTGCCGCAGTGAATCTCCGTTCGCCTGCCTGCGGATCGATTAGATTTTTTGATTCTGTATATCTGCCCGTTGTATTCCATACGATACGTTATACACATTTCGTCCCGGTCAATGATTTCGGCCATCTTTGCAAATGCCTCGGCAAATGTCAGCGTCGGCTGTCCGCTGTGCGTTTCCATAATGTCGCCGATATCACATTCCAGCATCTCACAAAGGCGAAGGAGTGTTTCCGTTGTCACCGTCTCGTTTTTCGAAAGCTTTGCCACAGTGCGGCTGGACAGTCCTGTCAGCTCTGCCAGTTCCGTTTTACTGATTCTTTTATCGATCAGCATCTTCCACAGTTTATCATACGTAATATACATTCACTGCACCTCCTTTTGTATCTATATTATACTACAGATTTACGAATGTGTCAATAATTATTTACAAAAGTAAAGAATCCCATTACAAACAACCTCCCGAAAAACCATTCCGGGAGGTTGTTTGTTTTTTCCCAATTCGGCAATGTGTTCCCGCTGACTATGCACATGCAGTTTCACCGTAGGGCGGGGGTTTACTCCCACCGCTTCGTGCATTTTACGCTGTTTCAGGCAGCGGGACCAAGGCCCCGCCCTACAAAACAGAGCTTACTTTTGTCCGGGAACGCAAAAGGTAATTGGGACTTTTTTTGTCAGAACAAAGTCAGCTGGTTGGTGGCGGTGAGTCCCTTGAGAACGCCGTTTCTCTCCAGAATCTCAATAACCGTTTTGGAGATGCCGGCTTCCCTTTTCAGCATTTCCACGGAATAGATCTCGCCCTGATCCCGGTAGTGCATGATGTTATCTGCCGCCGTGTCGCCAAGACCGGGCAGAGAGGCAAAGGGCAGACGAATCTTGCCGTTCTCCGGCAGATACTTGTGGGCGTGAGACTTTTTCAGATCCACGGGCAAAAAGCTGAAGCCCCGCTGGTAGTACTCGTTTACCAGCATAAGGGAGTTGTAAATTTCGATTTCCTTCTGCGCCAGCTCATTCTTCCGTTTTTTCAGATCCAGCATCAATTCGTGCACGTGCTGTTTTCCGGCCATAACAATTTCGGAGTCGAAGCCGCCGGGCGCGGCGGAAAAGTAGCCGGCGTAGAACTCTACAGGATAATAAATCTTATACCACATCAGCCGTACGGCATCCATGGCGTACGCCGCGGCATGGGCTTTGGGGAACATGTATCGGATCTTCTGCAGGGAGTCCAAATACCACTGAGGGACACCCTGCTCCACCATCACGGACATCATGTCCTCGGGAATTTTGGATCCCTTTTTATTTTTGCGGACGAACTCCATGATTTTAAACGATTTGCCTTTTTCAACGCCGTATTTCTGGATCAGCGTCAGCATAATATCGTCACGGCATCCGATAACCTGCGAGACGGTACACGTGCCGTCACGGATCAGATCCTGGGCATTGCCCACCCACATTCCCGTACCGTGCGTGAGCCCTTCGATCTGCAAAAGATCCGCAAAATTCTTCGGCTGTGCTTCCATCAGTACATCCCGGCTCAGTTTCGTACCCATTTCCGGAAGGCCCAGAGTGGATGTTTTGGAATCAATCTGTTCTGGAGATACGCCGATAGGCTCCGTAGAGGTAAAGCCTTTGTACGTTATGGGATCGGTCAGGGGCACATCGAGAACGGGCACGCCGGAATATTCCTCCATACGTTTGTATTTGGTGGGAATATCGTGTCCCAGAATATCCAGCTTCAGAATCGTATCGTGGAGATACTTAAACTCAAAATGGGTGGTAATTATGTCGGAATTGGGATCGTCCGCCGGATGCTGTACAGGCGTAAAATCGTACACGTCATACTCCTGGGGCACCACGATGATACCGCCCGGATGCTGACCGGTGGTACGCTTTGTGCCGAGACAGCCGGAGATGAGCCGCTCTACCTCCGCCCGGTTGACGGAAATCCCCTTCCCCTCCAGGAATTTGGCGGTAAAGCCGAAAGCGGTCTTGTCCGCCAGCGTACCGATAGTACCTGCCTTGAACGCCTTACCGGCTCCGAACAGCACTTCGGTAAATTTATGGGCATCCGCCTGCACGTCGCCGGAGAAGTTCAGATCGATATCCGGCGTTTTGTCCCCGTAGAATCCAAGGAACGTCTCAAAGGGAATATCGTGTCCGTCCTGCGCCATGGGTGTACCGCATTCGGGGCAGTCCTTGGGCGGCAGATCAAAACCGGAACCCACGGAACCGTCCTCGAAAAATTCGCTGTGCCGACAGTTCGGGCAGCGATAGTGGGGCGGCAGGGGATTTACTCTCGTAATACCCGCCATGGTAGCCGCAAAGGAGGATCCTACGGAACCGCGGGAACCTACCTGGTATCCCTTGGACTCACTGTTTTCCACCAGTTTGCGGGCGATGATATACATGATGGCAAAGCCGTTTTTAATGATGGAATCCAGTTCGCGGTCCAGCCGTGCAGCAACCACTTCGGGCAGAGGATCACCGTACAACTCCCGCGCCAGCGCATTGCACTTGGTGGTCAGTTCTTCCTCCGCGCCGTCTATGTGGGGCGGATAGTTACCCTCTGGAATGGGGCGTACCTGTTCGATCATGGCGGCGATCTTCTTCGGGTTATGGATAACCACTTCCCGCGCCGTCTCTTCGTCCAGATAATCGAATTCCTTCAGCATCTCTTCTGTTGTGCGGAAGTAGAGTTCGGTAACTTTATCCGCATCGGAGAATTTCATGCCCGAAAGCAGAATTCGCCGGTAAATCTCGTCCTCCGGATCCAGATAATGAGCGTCGCAGGTGGCAACCACCGGCTTGCCCAGTTTTTTGCCAAGGGCAATAATCTTCCGGTTCAGCTCCCGCAGTCCCTCATCGTCCGCCACCTGCCCTTTTTCCACTAAAAAGCGGTTGTTGGTAATGGGCTGGATCTCCAGATAATCGTAAAAGGACGCGATCTCCTCCAGCTCGCTCTGTGGCTTTCCTTCCAGAACGGCGGTGAACAGCTCACCCGCCTCGCAGGCAGAACCGATAATCAGTCCTTCCCGCATTTCGGTCAGGCGCGTTTTGGGAATCCGCGGTGTTTTACGGTAATATTTCAGATAGGATTCGGAAACCAGCGTATAAAGATTCTTCAGTCCCACCTGGTTTTTCACCAGAATGATCTGATGGTATGTTTTCAGTTTCAAGGGGTCGGACCGCTCGCCCATGGCGGTATTCAGCTCCGCCATGGAGTGGATGCCCTCGTCCGCCAGTTTGTCGATCATACGGTAATAGATCATAGAGAGCATCTCCGCATCATCCGAAGCCCGGTGATGGTTGAATTCCCCCAAATTGAAATACTCTGCCAGAATGTTCAGTTTATGCCGTTTCAGATCGGGATTGACATACTGGGACATGGCCACCGTGTCAAGATAGGCGTTTTCAAAAGGCAGGCTGAGCTCTTCCGCTGCACGGCGGATAAAGCTGATATCAAAGCCGGCATTATGGGCAATCAGCATCCGGTCGCCCACAAATGCCAGAAACTCGGGCAGCACTTCGGAAATTGGACGTGCGTCCGCCACCATTTCATCGGTGATGCCGGTGAGTTTTACCACTTCCTCCGGAATCGGTACGCCGGGATTCACAAGGGTACTGTATACCTCCCGCACTTCCCCGTTCTGCACCTTGACCGCACCGATCTCGGTGATTTTGCAGGTCTGTGCGGAAAGACCGGTAGTCTCAATATCGAAAACCACTACCTCATCCCCGAAATCCGCCCCGTTGGCACCGAACACGGCACGGGCAGTATCGTCCACGAAATAGGCTTCCACGCCGTAGAGCACCTTCATGCCCAGTTTTTCCGCCTTCAGCATAGCGGTGGGGAATGCCTGCAGATTGCCGTGATCCGTAATCGCCACGGCGTCGTGTCCCCAGCGGTGTGCCGTTTCGATCACCTCGTCCGGCTTCGTGGTGGCGTCCATAGCAGACTGACAGGTATGCAGATGGAGTTCCACCCGCTTTTCCTCCGCGTTGTCCTGCCTTTTTACCTCTTTTATTTTGAGGACGTCGTTATAATCGATATACAGTTCTCCGTCAAACTTGTCCACCTTCACACTGCCGCGGATGGCAAGTGCCGCACCCGTTTTGAAAATGCCGAACAGCTCGTCCTGCACTTCCGCCTGGATCACGGTTTTTATGAAAATGGAGGCACTCCGATCCGTAATACCGATGGTAACGGCCAGTTTTTCTCCGTTTTTGATTTCTTTCACCGTATTGCCGAACACGGTACCGATCACGGTCACACTGCGGCTGGCAGACTGAATAGCGGAAAGAGGCGTCAGATCCTCAATGGCAAAGGGCGTGCCCGCCATCAGATCCGGTGCGGAAATATCGTATTTCGTCCGTCCGCAGCGGACCACCGATTCGTCCAGAATCTCAATTTCCTCTGCATTTTCAAACAGCGAGGCAACCCGGCGCAGATTGGGCTTGTCCGGATCCGCACCGGGGGCATTCTCAGCTGCAGCACGGGCTGCATAGGCTGCCTCCCTTTGGGGGATCTGCGCCGCTTCGCTGCGGAGCCACGCCTCTCTTGCCGCCTCGTATTCTTTTTGCACCTCTGCGGCATTGTCCGCGGTAACGATCTTCACTTCGTAATTCAGAGAAAACTCACTGCGGATTATGGCAGAAAACAGCTGTCCCGTGCGGGCAAGATCCAAAAGATCAATTCCGCCGCTGGGAAAAGGGATGGAAACGGTAACGGTACTTCCATCAAGCGTTGCTTCAAACCGGTCAAAAAATCCGTTGATGACTGTACCTACACGCTTCGCTTCATGAATAATCTCCTGCATATAGGACAAGCTGAAAAGCTCCGGCGGATAATGGGGAAAAATCCGGACGGAATTCTGTGCGTAGATCTCCATCAGCGCGTTTTCCGTTTCGTACAGCACGGTTTTGGACACGATCTTCGGAAGGGACAGATTCACCTCCACCATGCGCCGTGCCCGGTCAGCCCGCACGGCCACGTCTGTAGCCGACTGAAACAAATCCCGCTGTGCCTGGGACACAGGCGTATAGCGGGAAAAGATGTCAGACAGTGTTCTCGTTTTTTTCGTATCTTTCGTATCAGCCATAGTTACGTCTCCGATGTACCTGCCGATTGTTCATCGGCTAAAAAAGCATATGTTTCCTTGAGAAGCGTATCGATGATATCTGCCTCCTCGACCCGGCAGACCGTTTCTCCGCGCCGGAAGAGCACGGCGCATCCGTCGCCCCCGGCGATACCGAAATCGGCTTCACGGGCCTCTCCGGGGCCATTGACCACGCATCCCATGACGGCAACCTTCACCTGCCGTCCCTTCGTATCGATCCCACGCACGGCATCCTTGAATTTTGCCGCCAGGGAGATAAGATCCACCTTTGTTCGCCCGCAGGTAGGACAGGAGACGATCTCTATGCCGCCTTTTTCGTAAAGCCCCAGCATTTTGAGAATCTCGCGGCCGGCCTCCACTTCCTTTACAGAGTCAGCAGTAAGGGATACGCGCAGGGTGTCGCCGATACCGTCTGCCAGAAGGGCGCCGATACCGATGGAGTTTTTCACAAGCCCGGAGTATTCGTCGCCGGCTTCCGTCACGCCCACGTGCAAAGGATAATCGCACTGGGATGCCGCCAGCCGGTACACGGCAAGCGTATCCCGGACGGAGGAGGTTTTCATGGAAATCACGATATCGGAAAAACCCATTCCCTCCAGCACATCCGCCTGCGTAAGGGCGCTTTCCACCAGTGCCTCCGGCGTGGGGGCACCGTATTTCTCAAGAAGCGTTTTATCCAAAGAGCCGCCGTTCACGCCGATACGGATGGGAAGCCCCGCATTGCGGCAGGCATCCGCCACTTCCCGTACCTTCCACTGTGCCCCGATATTACCGGGATTAATACGGATTTTGGATGCGCCGGACTTTACAGACAGAAGCGCCAGCCTGTAATCGAAATGAATATCCGCTACCATCGGCACGGTAATACCGCGGCCGCGCAGCACGGAAAATACATCCGCCGCCGCTTCATCGGGGACGGCAATACGCACGATATCGCAGCCTGCCGCTGTAAGGGCACGGACCTGCTTCTCCGTTTTGTCAAAATCGCCGCTTCTCGCATTGGTCATGGACTGCACCGTAATCGGTGCCCCGCCGCCGATCTGCACCTCTCCCAGATGCACGGCACGGCTGATTCTTCTCTCACCCATTGAACATGCCTCCCGTTATCTGAAAAGTGTCAAGATATCCTTCGCCATGATAAGCACCATGAGAATCATAAGCAAAGCAAATCCGGCAAAGTGAACGTAGCCCTCAAACTTGCGGGAAACCGGCTTTCTGCGGATGCCCTCCAGAATGAGGAACACCAGCCGGCCGCCATCGAGGGCAGGCAGGGGCAAAAGGTTCATTACCCCCAGATTCATCGAAATAACCACGGCCATATACACAAGATCCGCTGTGCTCTCTTTGGCTACCTCCGTCATAACGGCGGTAACTCCCACCGGTCCGGACACGGCTTCCACCCCGTACCGGCCTGTAAGAAGATCGTACAGCGAATCGTACACCATTTTGATGGTGGATGCGGAACGGCACACGGCATGCTTTGCCACGTTCAGAACCGTCTTCGATTCACTGTAAACGATGAAGTCCGGCTTGCCGAACAGAACGCCGCTGTCCTCCATTTGTGCAAATTCCACATCGGAAAAAGTCGGATCGTAGCCATGTCGTTCTGTGAGCCAAGGAGTTGACT
>JAZQDY010000211.1:0-5563 GCA_045547015.1 Eubacteriales bacterium
GTCGTCAGACCAGCAGTACCACTTGAATGCAGGCGTACCCGGCTCAATGCGGGTTTTCCAAACCTCGTTCATGTAGTAAGCGCCGCGGAAGACGACCACGATTCTGCCGGATTTGAGCAGGGCAATGGTGGGTTCATCCACACCGCGGGAGGACTGCAGATCGGAGATGACCACAGGGCGGGAGTAGGTGAAATCGTACTTTTCGCCGTTCCAGGATCCGCGAACCACGATAAGTCCCTTCTGGGGCTTGGAGGGGAAGATCTCGTTTCTGTCGATCCCCAGTATGTTGCAGCACTTTACTACGGAAACGCCGATGGGGAAAATGATGTCGCCGTTATCGGCAAATACCAGATTCATGCCCCGGTAGGCGGTGTTCTTGGAGAAATATTCGGGATTTATCGGATCCTCGGGATCAAATTCCGCACCGTCTTCGTAGGCGACCAGTTGGTAGAATTTTTCCTTGCCCTCGATGTGTACGCCGATGTAGGTATGATCGGACATGACGGAAGGACCGTTGTAGTTCCAGATGTGGGAAAGGGCAAATTCGTGACCTTCTCTGAAAATGCGGTCCATGGAGATACTTACGTAGTGCTTATGTACCGGATTCCAGATTTCTTTCTGAGTGACAGGGGTGCTTCTTTCGTGAACGCCGCATTTCTGCAGGCCTTCCTCGTATACGTCTTTCCATTCTCCCCAGGTTCTGCCGTTGTCGTGGCTGATGCGTTCGTGTTCGGCATGGGTGAAGTCGGACGTTGCTTCCAGTGCCCGATTTTCCGCCAGCGTTACGCCATCCTTGCCGACGTAGCGGCGGAAGTACAGTTCTGCGACCGCATCCTCCCGGGCGTCCTTGTATTTTGTTGCTTTAACCGTTATCATAGATGCCTCCTGAACATGCTTATGGAACTGTCGGTCAGTCCGGCAGAATGATTTCGTAATGCCAGGATTCCGATTTGAATTTCATAGGACCGGGGAACTGCCCTATCTTGTTGAGGCGGATTTCCAGATGCCCCGTTTCCCGATCCTGCAGGACGTTGAAGTTGGACAGCTGTACGGTATCGGGTTCCCCTTCCCGACGGGTGTCGATCACGGTAAAGGATTCCTTTTTCGCCGTGCCGTAGGTCTCGTCAATTTCCACGATGCAGAGGGGGAAGCGGGGAAAACTGCCTTTGAAGATCTTATGGTCGGTGATGTTGCCGATCCAGTAGAGACGTCCGTTGCGCTCGTCGCGCCAGAAGCGGGCGATGCTTGCAGGGGAGTAGACCACCTCGCCATCATCGAAGTGCCAGGGCATGGGCGGGACGAAGGTTTTGCCGCCGTCGTCGGAGTAGGTATACCATTTGAACGCCGGCGTACCCGGTTCAATCCGGGTGTTCCACTTGGGCATTTTTGTATTTGCACCGCGGAAAATGATAAGGATACGGCCGGATTTCAGTTTTGCGATAGCCGGCTCATCAATGCCCCGGGAGGATTGCAGATCGGAAATGAGAATAGGTCTTGAGGGAGTCAGGTCATAGCTCTCGCCGTTCCACACGCCGCGCATGACGATCATGTTGCGGATTATAAGCGGGGAGGAGGCACAGTACTCCTTTACGTCCACGCCGGCGATTTCACAGCACTTGGCTACCCGTACACCGATGGGAAAGAGGATATCGCCCGATTCCTCAACAAGCAGATTTGTGCCGGCCTGGCAGTTGTTTTTGAAGAAATGATCCGGATGCAGCGGATTTTCGCTGTCAAAGTCCGCACCCTCCTCGTACTTCACAAGCTGGTGTTTCTGCTGGCCGTCCTCCGTACGGAAACCAAGGTAGGCATGATCGGCTGTGTAGCCTCTTTCACCTGCCCACATTTTCTGATAGGCGTCGATGTGATTGCCGTTAAAAATTCGGGAGGTGGCAACGCCTACGTAATGCTTGTGCACCGGATTCCAGACGCCCTGAATGCGGGCGGGGAAGATCCGTTCATTGGGGCCGTGGGTTTCAAAGCCGCTCTGTTCGTATACGTCTTCCCAGTCGCCCCACGTCTTACCGTTGTCGTGGCTGATACGCTGCTTTTTTCCGTCGGAAAAGTCACTGGTGGACTGATAAGAGCAGGATTCAATACGGGTAAGACCTTCTCTGTCCGGATATCCATGGGTATATTTTTCGGCGACACCGTCCTCGCGTGCGTTGCTGTATTTTGTTGCTTTGACAGTTATCATGGTATATCTCCTGTGTATAATATCTGCCGTACGAAACGGTTCGGCAGGAATTTTCGAAAGTAAGAAGGGATTTGCTTGCGTATAAAAACAGTCCGGACCGACGGATCAAGGAGACGAAATCACTCAAAAAGTGAGGGAAACTTATATTACCGCAAAATTCGACGGTATTTTTAAGTCACCTTTCCATTCGTTCCTTTGTTCCGTTATCCGGACTGTTTTTGATGGCTGTGCAAAAAGGGCAGACAGAATCCACATCGTAAAACGGGGAAGAGGCACGGCAAGACCGCCCCTTGCAATAGTACAAGGGGAGTCTTCGGCCATCATCGTATTCCAGTTCGTTTCACGGATTCTGTCTGCTCTGATAATCATTGGTACACCTCGTTTGGGAGGAGATCCGTCTTCTTTATACGGACAGATCTTCTACATACAATTCGCGAGGAGCGTTCGCATCGGCTGCCGGTGCGGGCTCTTTTTTGGGCTGCGGATTGTATTTGTTCTTGAGGAAATCGGTTGCCACCTGCGGGAAGAGAGCATAGCTCAGTACGTCTTCCTCACAGCGGGCAAGATCTTTGGCTTCTTCACGGTATTTTTCCAGTTCCGGCTTCAGAAGGTCGGCAGGACGGCAGTCAATAACCGGATCGTCGCCGATGGCTTTCTTGCGTACTTCTTCATTAACCGGTGCGGGGAGACGACCGTATTCGCCGCGGAGCACTGCTTTGGATTCCTTGGGAACCATCTTATACCGTTCGCCGGCAAGCACGTTCAGAACGGCCTGCGTACCCACGATCTGGCTCGTAGGCGTTACCAGCGGCGGATAGCCGAAGTCCTTACGAACGCGCGGCACTTCTGCCAGTACTTCGTAATATTTATCTTCTGCATTTGCCTTTTTCAGCTGGGAGATCAGGTTGGAGAGCATACCGCCCGGTACCTGATAGAGCAGGGTGTTGGTATCCACGCTCAGCACCTTGGCGTTCAGATCACCGGAATCGGTGAGCTTCTTGGCAACGCCGCGGAAATGTGCAGCAGCCTTGCTCAGCAGTTCCAGATCCAAACCGGTATCACGTTCCGTGCCCATCATAGTGGCAACCAGAGACTCCGTAGCGGGCTGGGAGGTACCGTTTGCCAGCGGAGACAGTGCGGTGTCAACGATATCCACACCGGCCTGTGCGGCCATCAGGTATACCATGTCGCCGGTTCCCGTGGTGTTATGGGTATGCAGGTGGATCGGTACGCCCACGTTCTGCTTCAGCTTGCTGACAAGAGAGTACGCATCATAAGGCAGGAGCAGGTTTGCCATATCCTTGATGCAGATTACGTCTGCGCCCATTTTCTCCAGCTCCATAGCGAGGCGTACGAAGTAATCCTCATTGTGAACGGGGGAGAAGGTGTAGCTGATTGCGGTTTCGCAGATACCGCCGTACTTCTTACAGGAGGCGACGGCCTGCTTCAGGTTGCGGGGATCGTTCAGTGCATCGAAAATACGGATAACCTCGATACCGTTTTCGATGGACTTTTTAACGAAAGCGTCCACCACGTCGTCTGCGTAATGCTTGTAGCCGAGAATGTTCTGACCGCGGAACAGCATCTGCAGCTTGGTATTGGGCATGGCTTTCTTCAGTGCGCGGAGGCGCTCCCAGGGATCCTCGTTCAGATAGCGCATGCAGGCGTCGAACGTAGCGCCGCCCCAGCATTCCAGAGACCAGTAGCCTGCCTTGTCAAGCAGTTCACAGGCGGGAAGCATATCTTCGATGCGCATGCGCGTAGCAGCCTGGGACTGATGCGCGTCGCGGAGAATGGTGTCTGTTATATGAAGTTTCTTTGCCATAAATGTTAGTATCCTTTCTGTGGAATAAATGCGGGGATCAGCCGAACAGTGCCATCAGTACACCGGCGGCAATGGCAGAACCGATAACGCCGGCCACATTGGGACCCATGGCGTGCATCAGAAGGAAGTTTGCGGGATTCTCTTTCTGTCCTACAACCTGGGAGACGCGTGCCGCCATCGGTACGGCGGAAACGCCGGCAGAACCGATCAGCGGGTTGATCTTGTTCTTGAGGAACAGATTCATGAACTTGGCAAGCAGAACGCCGCCGGCAGTTCCCATCGAGAAAGCAACGATACCCATTGCCATGATTCCGATGGTGCGCCAGGAAAGGAACGTGGTGGCGGTTGCCGTAGCACCTACGGAGATGCCGAGGAGCACGGTAACGATGTTCATCAGTTCGTTCTGTACCGTTTTG
This sequence comes from Eubacteriales bacterium, assembly GCA_045547015.1. GTDB lineage: Bacteria > Bacillota > Clostridia > Oscillospirales > CAG-272 > SIG701. The sequence continues at coordinate 4,439 of JAZQDY010000211.1, forward strand.
TTCAGACGTTCTACCACGCCGCATTCACGGAACAGGTTGCCAAGCATCAGGCAGCCTACCAGCGGAGCGGCAGAGGGAACAAGCAGTGCCACAAAGGTGGTGATGATGATGGGGAAGATGATCTTCTCCATCTTGGATACGGGACGAAGGGTGGTCATCACGATCTGACGCTCTTCCTTGGTGGTGAGGAGCTTCATGATCGGCGGCTGAATCACGGGAACCAGTGCCATGTAGGAGTAAGCCGCCACGGCGATGGGACCCAGCAGTTCGGGTGCCAGAAAAGAAGTAACGTAGATAGCGGTAGGACCGTCTGCGCCGCCGATGATACCGATGGAAGCGGCCTGTGCGGGTGTGAAGTTCAAAAGACCTCTTGCGCCCATATAGGTAGCAAAGATACCGAGCTGTGCGGCACCGCCCAGAAGCAGGCTCTTGGGATTGGCAATCAGCGGACCGAAGTCGGTCATGGCACCTACACCAAGGAAGATAAGACAGGGGTAAATACCCAGCTTAACGCCCAGGTAGAGAATGTCAATAAGACCGACAGAGATTGTATCGCCTACGGCGACAGAGTTCCGGATGGCTTCGGCTACGCCTGCCGTTTCCAGTTCTGCGAGAAATTCTGCCGTAACAGGTGCACCGCCGAAGAGATCCCAGTGTACGTGACCGCCGGCGAAAAGAATCTCGTGATACATACCTGCACCGGGCAGGTTGGTGAGAAGCATACCGAATGCGATAGGTAAAAGGAGCATCGGTTCGAATTTTTTCACGATCGCCAGATAGAGAAGCACAAAGGAAACGAGGAGCATAATAAGTACTTTCCAGTTGTCGGCGATCATGGAAAATCCGGTTTGATTTAAGAAATTAAGGATTGTTTCCATGCCGTTGATTCCTTATGCATTAAGCCAGGGTGCAGAGAACGGCACCGGAATCTACAGAGGAACCCTTGGTAGTGTTAACAGATGCGATCACGCCGTCACGGGGAGCCATGATCTCGTTTTCCATTTTCATGGCTTCGAGAATGAAGAGAACATCACCCTTCTTAACAGAAGCACCGTTCGTTACGTTTACGGCGAGGATCGTGCCCGGCATGGGAGCGGTAACGGTTTCACTGCCGGCAGCGGCGGG
>JAZQDY010000212.1:0-34147 GCA_045547015.1 Eubacteriales bacterium
CCTTCATGATGGCGTCGTACATAACGTCATCCGGCACTTCGTCTGCACCTGCCTCGATCATAACCACTTTCTTTTCGGAAGCGGCAACGGTGAGGTCCAGCGTGCTCTTGGCGCGCTGTGCGGTAGTGGGGTTCATAACGATGCCGTCTTCTTCGGTGAGACCTACGAACACGCCGCCGATGGGACCGTTCCACGGAATATCGGAGATGGAGAGGGCGATGGAAGCACCTACCATGGCAACGATTTCGGGAGAGCAGTCGTGGTCAACGGAAAGAACGGTCAGCGCAAGGTTTACGTCGTTGCGCAGATCCTTCGGGAACAGCGGGCGGATGGGACGGTCGATCACACGGGCGGCAAGAATCGCCTTTTCGGAGGGACGGCCCTCGCGGCGGTTATAGCTGCCGGGAATGCGGCCTACAGCGTACAGACGCTCTTCGTAGTCTACGGAGAGGGGCAGAAAATCGATGCCGTCACGGGGACGCTCAGAAGCGGTGGCACAGCAGAGTACGGCGGTTTCGCCGTAGCGGACAAGGCAGGAGCCGTTGGCAAGGCCTGCCATTTTGCCGGTTTCTACTACGAGCGGCCGTCCGGCGAACTCGTAGGAGAAAGTTCTGTAATTCTCAAACATGAAACGATACCAATCCTTAAAATTAAATATTTGCGGTAATAACACATCCGTCCGTGTTACCGCTGGGACACGGAAGACGCACACGCCGAGGCGCGGTATCAGCCGGGCGGACATGGGGTTTAGCACTTAAAGAGATACCTGAGATTCAGGCACGTCTTTACGGGCTAAGCCTTCGGTCCTTGCGCGGCTGAAATGTTTGCGGGGAGCCGGGAAAAACAAAAATCGGATTCCTAAAAAACAAGCTGCGTCACGCTGCCGAAAAAAACAGCCTGCCGCAGCTTGTCGTTGCCGGAATCTTTTGCCGCTGTGCGGCGGAAATACGGCAGAAGGGACAAATCCCGCTTCAAAAAGGAATTCGGCGTGACGCCAAAATTACTTTCTGATGCCCAGTTTCTCGATGATAGCGCGGTAACGCTCGATGTCTACCTTCTGGAGATAGCCAAGGAGGTTGCGGCGGTGACCAACCATCTTCAGAAGACCGCGGCGGCTGTGGTGATCCTTGTGGTTTTTCTTCAGATGCTCGTTCAGGCTGTTGATGCGGTAGGTCAGAACGGCGACCTGTACCTCGGGAGAACCGGTGTCACCCTCGTGGGTCTTGTACTGGTCAATGATCTGCTGCTTGATTTCCTTTTCCATGATTTCACCTCAAAAAATAATGTATCACACCGCATAACTCAGGAAGCGGCGGGTGAAAGCGTTCCGTTCAGAAACCTTTTATCCGCAACCCGGGTCGGCGGCACAACCGTAAATAATTATAGCACACTTTCTCCGGTTTGTAAATAGGGGTTCGACACAATTTTATAAAATATTTTTTCTTTTTTTTGATCTGTTTTTGCCCCGCAGGAGAGAAACCGTGCCGGAGATCACAAGCATGGCACCAAAAAGCCTGCGTACCAGCAGTTCGGGCAGAAGAAGTGCCGCGTACGTTCCGGGTATGGCACCCAGCAGTCCTGCGGCTGCGGTCAAGGCAATGACAGGGAAGGAAAGCCGCCGTTTCTGTACGTGCCACAGCATGGACGCACCGGAGGAAAACAGAAAGAATGCAAGATTGATCCCCTGGGCGCGGATCTGAGGAATGTCCGCGAATACGGTCAGGAAAACGACCAAAAGTCCTCCGCTGCCCACGCCCATGCCGCTGAGCATGGCGATAAGAAACGCGGCGGCAATTACGATCAGCATATGCATCGGCAGCCTCACCGCAGAAGCATGCGGATGCCGGAATAGATCACCAGAACCGCAAACAGCTTTTTCAGAAGATTCGTATTGATTCGGGAAAGCAGCCATGCACCCGCCGCACCTCCCAGAACGGCTGGAAGAATCAGCGGTGTGACGGCGGAAAAATCCATCCGTCCGTCGGATGCGTACAAAATGGCGGAAAATAACGTTACCGGCAGAACGGCGGCGATGGTAGCGGCGAAATTGTCTCTGACACCCTCCGGGGATTTGTCCGGATTCATGGCAGAAAGAGCAAAGACGAGAAGAATGCCGCCGCCTGCGCCCAGAAGTCCGTTGAGAAATCCTGCCGCTGTACCGGCGGTGAGAAGAAGAAAGAACCGTGTTCTGGCACGGCGGCTTACGGTGATCTGCAAGATGAAATCCTCCTTATTTTTCGGTTTCCCGTCGCTTTTGCTGTGAAAAACGGGTATTTTGCCTGTTTTTTTTCTTCCGGACGCAACTATGTTTGCGGTAACCCTTGTTTTTTTCTCAAAATTCTGCTATCATATATAATGGTGTGTACCGACAGGATGCGTACGGTGATACTATGCACCGCACGCGCTCGGTTCATACATGCTTAAACCCGGGAAAGAGAGGAAACATCCGTCCGTCCGGACGGAGTAAAAATAGAATGGCTGCAAAAAAATCGGAAACCGGAAAACAAACCGGCGGAAAAATCTACAAAAAAACGCCGGTGAAAAAAGCACCTTCGAAAAAAGGTGCCAAAGAATCGGCAAAACGGGAAAAGAAGGAATCAGCAATCAAGGCACCCGCCGGTCTTCTCGGGCAGATTCTGCCTTTTGTGGTTCTCGTAGTGGGAATCTGTTTGTGCGTTTGCCTGCTTCTCACGGATGCGGGCGTGGTGGGCAATTTTATCCGCAATACCCTTTTTGGGCTGTTTGCCGGTGCAGCATATACGCTGCCTCTGTATCTTCTTCTGGCAGCAGTTTTGTGGCGTGCAGACAAGGAAAACGGCGTTTTGCCCTGGAAAATTGTCTGCTATTCCGTAACGTTTCTGCTTACCACTATGCTGATGCATTTTCTGGCACACGGTGCGCCTACGTTCTCTGTAAAGACCCACTATACCGACGGACTTGCTCATATCGGCGGCGGTGTGGTAGGCGGCGTGCTTGGAGAATTGATGATGCGTGCTTTCCGGACGGAAGTGTCGCTGATTCTCCTGTTTGCGCTTTTGTTCCTGTTTATACTTCTGATGTTCGGTATAACGCCCCGGGGGCTGTGGATTCTTCTGGCGTATAAGATCAAGATGTACCGGGAGAAGGTGGAGCTTTCCCGTAAGGCTTCTTTTGAAGCTGCCGAGGCTGCCAAAGAACGGGCAAAGGCGAAATCGGCTTTTGTATATCCGGAGAATGAGCAGCAGAAGCTGGTTCCCATCCCGGATACCCCGGTGAAGGGACGGCGGAATAAGCCTCTTGATATGGATCTGGATACGGATGATGACGATGAAGAGCCGGCAACGGTGGTTGCGCCCGCAGAATCTTCTGCGCCTGCCGGTGCGGCAGACGGTACGGTGGATGAGAAAATCTTCGACGAGGTGATGCGCCGCACACAGGAGCGTCTGGCGCTGAGCGGTACGGCGGATGAAGTGCAGACTGCGGAGGAGGACGATCTCCCCTGGGATGAGACGCTTACGCCGGAACGTACATCGGCGGATATTATGGATGGGGATTCTCTCAATCGCATGGAAGAGGAAGAATTGGATCTTTCTGCCATCTTTACGGAGCCTTCCGGAGAGGATCTGTTCAGCCGTTTTGAAAAGAATAACGACCGCGATGCCGGCGACGGCGCGGCAGATATGGATATTGAGCTGTCCGTGGAGCGGAAAACACTGACAGAGATCCGTACGCCGGCGGAACAGCCTGCTGCACTTTCTGCAGAGACGCCGGAGACTGAGCCGGAGTACCGTTTCCCGCCCATTCATCTTCTGACGGAGGATGCCAACGTGAAGGATGAGAACGTGGCGGAGGAGCTTCGGGAAAATGCCGCCCGTCTGGTGGAGACGCTGAAAAACTTCAACGTGAGAACCAAGATTGTGGATGTGTGCCGCGGTCCTACCATCACCCGCTACGAGCTGGCACCCGAGCCGGGCACCAAAGTGCGCTCTATTGCCAATCTGGTGGACGATATTGCGCTGAATCTTGCCACTTCCGGCGTTCGGTTTGAACCGTCGATTCCGGGTAAATCTGCCGTGGGTATTGAGGTTCCCAACAAAAATGCCATGACGGTGCATCTCAGAACGCTTCTGGAAAACCCGCGGTTCGGTTCATCCAAGAGCCGGCTGACGGCGGCTCTCGGCCAGGACGTTGCCGGTGCGGACGTATTCCTCGACGTGGCGAAGATGCCCCATCTGCTGATTGCCGGTGCCACCGGTCAGGGTAAATCCGTATGCATCAACAGCCTGATCGTCAGCCTTCTTTATAAGGCGAAGCCGGACGAGCTGAAGTTTATCATGGTGGACCCGAAAAAAGTGGAACTGAACATCTACAACGGCATCCCCCATTTGTATATGCCCGTAATCAGTGATCCGAAAAAAGCCGCCGGTGCGCTGTCCTGGGCAGTATCCGAAATGGAGCGCCGCTACAGCCTCATTGAGGAAGTGGGGGTGCGTGATCTGAAATCCTACAACGAGATCACAAAAGACGATCCCCAGTATGAATTTTTGCCCCAGTTTGTGATTATCATCGATGAGCTGGCGGATCTGATGATGGTGGCGAAAAACGACGTGGAGAGCCCTATCTGCCGTATCGCGCAGAAGGCCCGCGCCGCCGGTATGCATCTGATTATCGGTACCCAGCGTCCGTCTGTGGATGTTATCACCGGTTTGATTAAGGCGAATTTCCCCTCCCGTATTTCTTTCCGTGTGTCTCAGTTGGTGGACTCCCGTACGATCATTGACCGTGCCGGCGCGGAATCTCTCGTGGGGCGCGGTGATATGCTGTACAGCCCGGTGGGCTCTCACGAGCCTATGCGCGTGCAGGGCGCGTTCGTCTCCGACGCGGAGGTGGAGAGCGTGGTGGAATTTATCAAGCTGAACAACGGCGGTGCCGAGTACAACTCAACCGCCATTGCCGAAGTGGAGCGGAACGCCGCTTCTATCGGTACGGGTAAGAAAGACAGTGTGGGCGGCGACGAGGAGGACGGCGGTCTGGACGATGATCCCATGCTTCGTCCCGCGATTGAGCTGGCAGTGGAAAGCGGAAAGATTTCCACCTCGCTGATTCAGCGCCGGCTGTCGCTCGGCTATGGTCGTGCCGCCAAGCTGATCGACCGGATGGAGCAGTTGGGCTACGTCAGCGCACCGGAGGGACAGAAGCCCCGTGACGTACTGATTTCAAAAGAACAGTTCATGGAAATGGTTCTCAGAGACACAGATTCGTGATTTCGTAGTTTCAGGAGACAATTTATGGGTAAACTGATTGTAATCGAAGGTCTGGACGGCGCGGGAAAGGGAACCCAGAGCGCACGGCTGGTACAGTTCCTGAAAGAGCAGGGGAAAAAGGTACGACTTATCGATTTTCCCTGTTACAGCGAGGAAAGCTCCGTGCTTGTGCGGATGTATCTGGGAGGGAAACTCGGCAATTCTCCGGACGATACCAATGCGTATGCCGCGTCCATGTTTTTTGCTGCCGATCGCTATGTGAGCTACAAAACGGATTGGCAAAAGGACTGTGACGATCCCGATACGGTGGTGATCGCCAACCGGTATACTACGGCGAACGCCTACCATCAGCTGGCAAAACTGCCGAAAGAGCAGTGGGAAGAATATCTTGGCTGGCTGTGGGATTTTGAGTTTTCCCGGTTGGGCCTTCCGATGCCGGATGCGGTAATCGCTCTGACCATGCCGCCTAAGGTATCCCGTGCGCTTGTGGAAAAACGGTGCGCGGAGCAGGGAATCAAAAAGGATATTCACGAGGCGGATGATGCCTATCTCGCCCGGTGTTATGAGGCACTTTGCTTCGTGGGAGAACGAATGGGCTGGTCGCTGATCGACTGCTCGGACGGGATGGAAATCCTGCCCATCGGGGAAATCGAGAAAAAAATTCACAAAGCGCTTTCCCTTTAATGGGGAATGAAATGATTTGTATCCCGAAACCGGTGCCATACTGGATAGGGGCGGAACATTTAAAGACCCCGTGCGTCAAAGAATATACAGAAAATATAAGAGGAGACAGAACATGGAAGACAGAGTGGTGTACTTGTTTTTGGCGGACGGCTTTGAGGAAATCGAAGCCTTGACTCCCGTGGATCTGCTGCGCCGTGCGGGTGTTCCCGTAACGACGGTGGGCGTAACGGGAAAAATGATCGTCGGAGCCCACGGTATTCCCGTAGCCGCCGACGTGACCGGTGAGGAAGCGGCAAAAATGCTGGCAGACGGTATTCTCCCTCTGATGGTGATTCTGCCAGGCGGCATGCCCGGTGCGAAGAATCTGGATGCGTCTCCTTTGGTGGATTCGTTTATTGAAGCGGCTATGCGGGAGGATGCGTATCTTGCCGCCATTTGTGCCGCGCCCATGATTCTGGGAAAACGGGGGATTCTGTCCGGAAAAAGTGCAGTCTGCTATCCCGGTTTTGAGGAATATCTTGCCGGTGCCAAGGTGCAAAAGGAAGGCTGTGTCTGCGCCTGGGATGGGAAAGTGATTACCGGACAGGCTATGGGCGCCGCCACGGAATTTGCCCTTACGTTGGTAGAAGCACTGAAAGGAGAGAGCACGGCAAACGAACTCCGTGCCGCAATTTTGTACAGATGAACATGATCCGTAAACAGAAAGATGAGATCCGTGCGGAATATTCCGAAAAGCGGAAAGCCATGGATGCCGCGGAGAAGCAGCGGCGGGATGAAGCCATCTGCCGGGCGGCCGTGTCTCTTGTGAGCTTTCGTTATGCGGAGTACGTACTGCTGTACGCCGCTACCGCCGGCGAAATCGATATCATGCCCATCGCCGAAGAAGCATTGGCACGGGGCAAAAAAATTGCGTTTCCCCGGTGCGATAAGGAAACGCATACCATGCGGTATCACATTGTAACTTCTATTGACCAGATGTCTCCCGATGCATACAATATTCCGGAGCCGCCGGCGGATGCGCCCATCTACGATCCGAAAAACGATCTGGGCAGTGCCGTCTGCTTCGTACCCGGATTGGTGTACGATAAGGCCGGCTATCGGCTGGGATACGGTAAAGGCTTTTACGACCGGTATCTGTCCGGCTTTTCCGGCTGTACCATCGGTGTAGTATATGGGGATTACATTCTGCCCACTGTACCGCGCGGCAGATATGACGTGTCCGTCAATATCCTTCTTACAGAGAAGGGTGTGAGGATGACCGGGGCCGGCAAGTGAGAGTAAAAGGCGTTTTTGCCGCACCGTTTTTGCTTACGGTGGTGCTGGCACTTTGGGCTGTCGCCGGATTTCTGGATGCCGATGCGCTGGGCGCGGGTGTGAGTCCGTATCTTTCGCTTGTTATTATGCAGTTTATCGTGTATGCACTGCCGTCGGTGTTTTTCTGCCGCCTGCGGGGGAAGGAGTATACGCCCCGCCTGCGGTTACGGCTTGTGAAGCCGGGACATATTTTTCTGCTTATTTCTGCTCTTACTGCGATTCTGGCGGGAAGTGCGCTTCTGAATCTCGGGGTGATTACTCTGTTCCCCCAGGCGGATTTCGGAACTGCTGTCTCCCGGTACGGAAGTGCCGGCGGCGGGGATGCGGGCAGTATGCTGTACGTGCTTTTGGCTCTGTGCATCCTGCCGGCACTGCTGGAGGAGTTTCTGTTCCGGGGAATTATCGTGGCAGAGTATGAATCGGTCAGTGTACCCACTGCTATCGTTTTGTCTGCGCTTCTTTTTGCACTGATGCATATGAACTACGCCCGGCTGCCTGCGTATTTTTTCAGCGGTGTCATGCTGTGCCTGACGCTGTATGCGTCCCGTTCGGTGCTTGCCCCCATGATCGTGCATGCCTGCAATAATGTGGCCGCTTTATTTCTGGACCGGTATTTGTATGCCGCCGTGCCGGAGATCGGAGAAAGAAGTGTTCTTCTCGTATTTATTCTTTTCTGCATTTTGTTTGTTTCTCTGATCTGCTTTACTTTGTCGGCACAGAATATTTATACGGCATACGGAATTACCAACACACCATCTCCGCATATACGAAAAAAGAAACGGGGGGAAACCGGCGGATTTTTCACCGCCGTGGGTGCGCCGCCGTTTGTGTTCCTGGTTGTGCTCTTTGTGATCTTCACTGCGGTTTCGTGAAATTTGTACCGCATCATTCCCAGAAAGGGGATTTTTTGAATGGAAAATGACGCAAAACTTCTTCCCGCCGAGGATTCTCTCGGCGCGGATAATGCCGATATTCTCAATGCAAAACGCACGCGGTCTGCTGCTGTTTCCGAAAACACTGCCCGGGCAGTACCGCCCGCCGTCAGTGCCGGTCAGCTGCGGATGCAGATGAATGCTGCCCGCGCCGCCGATGCAAAGCGTACCGGGGGACAGCCGAAACCGCAGAACGTCCCGCCGGTAACCCGGCAGACCGTTTCTCAGCCGCGCCCCGTCAGTGCAGGACAAAAACCTGTGCATACCGGAAATTCGCCTGCGGCGAATAAATCGATCCCGGCGGCAAAGAATGTATCGGCAGCGCCTGCTTCGCCGGGACAGAAAAAATCGTCTGCAGCCGCGCCCAAGGCACCGGTGAAACCGGCTGCTATTACCGCATCTGCTGCCGCAAAACCGACGGCTTCCAAAGCACAGACCGCATCTGTGCCTGCAGTACAGCGGCAGACTGCCGCCGGAAGAACACCGTCTCCTGCCGTACAGCCGAAGGCTTCTGCGGCCCAAAAGCCTGTGCAGGCGGGACAAAAAACACCGAATCAGCCCCATGCTTCCGACGCACCGAAGACGGCATCCTCCCAAACGCTTCCGTTCCAGGTTGTGTATGCCGATCAGAATCGCGCGCCCAAACAAAAAACAGCAGAACCCAAAAAAACAACCGATATACACGCGCTGATTCCTCATCAGAAGGCGCAGATTGCCCGCAGCGATGCGGAGCAGAATAATTCTGCTACCCGCGTCACCGATATGCGTACGGCTGTTCCCGCGGATGCCACGCGGCTCAGCTCCGTACAACCCGTGATTCCCAAGAAGAAAACGCCGAAAAAAGGCCGGGAAATGGAGGATGAAAGCGAGGGCAGCAACGCCATCATCAGCGTAATCAAAGCCATTACCTATATTGTTTCCGTGGTAGTTGTGTCGGTGTTTCTTGCGGTGTTCATCATCCTGGTGGGAAACGACGTTTACGCATTTGTGAAGGATGAGTCGGTGATTGACGTGACTGTACCTGAGTACGCTACGCTGAACGATATCTCTGTTCTTCTCCATGAAAACGGCATCATTGAGTATCCTACGGTGTTCAAGATTTACGCCAATCTGAAAAAAGACGATGGGCAGTATATTGCCGGAGAGTACCCCTTGAGCCCCATGATGAACTACGATGAGCTTCTCATGGCATTCAAGCCGAAAAAGCCTACCGGTACGTCCCGGATTACGATTCCGGAGGGGTATACCACGGATCAGATCATCGATCTGTTTGTCTCCAAGGGAATCGGTACCCGAGAGGGGTATGTGGAGGTAATCAATCATTACGATTTCGACTACTGGTTTATTGATAAGCTGGAGGAAAGCGGCTGGAAAGAGGGACGGTATTACCGGCTGGACGGTTATCTGTTCCCGGACACCTATGAATTTTACAACGCTTCTACCGAAGAAGTGGTAATCGGCAAACTTTTGAAACGCTTCAATGAGGTGTTTATTGAAGACTATTCCATCAAGGCCGAGCAGTTAGGCTATACGGTAGACGAAATTCTGACCCTTGCATCTATGGTGGAGAAAGAGGGCGGTACTCAGTCCGATTTCTTCAATATTTCTTCCGTGTTTACCAACCGTCTGAACAACGCAGCGCGATTCCCCTACCTGGAATGCGACGCAACAATCGTGTACGCTATCGAGCACGATACCGGTGAGCATGTGAATCCTACCAAGGAGCATCTCAGTTACGAAAGCCCGTACAATACCCATACCAATAAGGGATTGCCGCCTGGACCGATTGCCAATCCCAGTGCCAGTGCTATCCGTGCCGCTCTGTACCCGGCAGATACGAAATATTTCTTCTTCGTGTCTGCTTCGGCGACGGTCACGTATTATGCGGAAACGCTGGACGAGCATAATGCAAATCTTGTGAAGGCCGCCGTGGGCGGCACCGCACCGGCACCGGAGAATTAAAAGGAAAACCGCTGTGAGAATGTTCGGTGATCGTAAAACAGCGTTCAGGCACAGCAGAGTTTCTGCTGTGCCTGTTCTTCTATCACGTACGCTTGCATGTATCGTATATCCGGTTACTTTCAGAAAGAGCAGCTATTATGGAATTTAATGAAAAATTACAAGAACTCCGAAAACAAAAAGAAATTACCCAGGAGGAACTGGCGGAATCCCTGTACGTTTCCCGAACTGCCGTTTCAAAGTGGGAGTCGGGCAGAGGATATCCGAGCATAGATTCCTTGAAAGCGATAGCAAAGTTTTTTGGAGTAACGATTGATGAACTGCTGTCCGGGGATGAATTACTGATTGCAGCAGAAGAAGACACCAGACAAAAAGAAGGATGTTTTCGCGATTTGGTATACGGATTGCTGGATTGCAGTGTCGCCATTTTCTTTTTCCTGCCGCTATTCGGGCAAAAAGCAGAGGGCGTATTACAGGAAGTGTCCCTTTTATCGTTTACCGAAATCGCACCGTATTTGAGAACGGCTTATTTTTCCGTTGTAATTGGAATTACAGTGCTGGGGCTTTTGACCCTTGTTCTGCAAAACTGCCGTCAACCGTTTTGGGTAAGAAACAAAAGTAAAGGATCACTGATCGTTAATGCGCTCGGAACACTTCTCTTTATTATCAGCGCGCAGCCGTATGCGGCAGCATTTCTGTTTATATTCCTTCTGATAAAGACGTTGCTGCTGATTAAATGGCAGTGATACGAAGCGTATCATCATTGTGACGACCCGTTTCTTGTGTTTGTTCATACCATCCTTTAAAATGTATTTGGACAGGAGCCAAATACAAATATATAAATAAGGAAGGTTCAGAACAAATGAAAAAAGAAGCCCGGAGAAACTTTTGTATCGCAGCATATATGCTTTTGACATTCTTGGCATGGACGGCAGCAATCAAATATATTGACGTCGCGGCAATCGGGCCGCGGGAATCAGCGGTCGGATTTGCAGCGGTGAATCAGTTCGTTCATAACCTTACAGGCGTACATATGTCTCTGTATACTATCACGGATTGGTTGGGTCTGGTGCCAATCGGGTTTGCCATCGGGTTTGCACTGCTCGGCCTTTTTCAATGGATCAGGCGGAAACATTTCTTAAAAGTAGATTACAGCATTATTGTCCTTGGCGGATTCTACGTTGTAGTAATGGCAGTCTATATCTTCTTTGAGATATTTGTTGTAAACTGCAGACCTGTGCTGATTAACGGATATCTGGAGGCATCGTATCCATCGTCAACGACAATGCTTGTGCTGTGTGTGATGCCGACCGCAATCATGCAGTTTCATACCCGCATTAAAAACGATCTCCTCAAACGGTGTATCACTTGGGCAATTACCGCTTTTATTGTTTTTGCGGTAATGGGAAGATTTGTATCAGGCGTGCATTGGTTTACCGATATTGTTGGCGGGGCTTTGCTGAGCACAGGACTTGTATGGATGTATCGTGCTGTCGTCAGTCTGGAAGATCGATAAACTGAAATTTGACAAACAGGAATCACGTCGGAATGCGACAGCCCCTTTTCAAAGCCGGAATATATTACAAAAATCCGACCTGTGATCGAAACCAAAGGTCGGATTTCACCGTTTTGCGAATTCCCCCTTCATTACAGAGAGGGCTTTTTTATCCATTGCTTTTGTCAATTGCCGAATAATCTACAAAACTGATATTTACATCCAGATCGGCATGGGGTACGCCTTCAAAGTTTCCGGTGCACCCGTACTGCCAGATGTCAAAATCGTAGTAGAATGTGGGCTTGTCTTTATATTCCGCGTACCAGAAATCGTAGTTATCAATGCGGCTCAGCTCATAGTAGAGAAGTGAGACACTCTGGTTGCAGTATACCATGGGTATGTATCCGGCTTCTTCCACGGTGGAGCAGAATACGTTTGCCGCCTGGCAGAGCGCGTCTGTTTCGATGCCATTCGTCCGTGCAGAGGAAGCGTTGATTGTTTCCCAGTCAAAGACAACGGGGAATGTGATATTGTAGCCTTTTATCATATCCAGCAGGTATACGGCTTCGTCGTAGGCTTCCTGAGCATTCAGTGCCTGGGAGAAGAAGTACACGCCCACCTTGATACCGGCCTCAAGCGCGCCTTTTATGTTTTTTTCAAAGTATTCGTCTTTGTTCAGCTTACCGCTTTCGTATCCCCGGTAGCCAACTCGGATAAAAGCAAAGTACACGCCTTCTTCCTTCAGCTTCTGCCAGTTTACATCTCCCTGCCAGGAGGATACGTCCACGCCAAACCAGTGGGGGCGCGTATCGTCCAGATAATGCATGATGCCTTTTTCGTCCTTCAAAAACAGATCGGTATCGTAGGAGCATACCGGCAGCTGCGGATTGATAGGCACAATATAGGAGGCCGCTTTCAGATACCGTACGAACCCACCGGCTGTGTAGGAATAAATCTTTCCGTAGTGATTGCAGGTTTTGAAAAGAACCGTTTCATGATCCACTCCCTCGGTGAGAATGATGTTTCCTCCGATATCGTAGTTTTTGATTGTTACGTCGTCGGAGGCGATAATCACGAAATCTGCCAGGCCTTCAAAAGGACGGTAATTGTATTCACCGGGCTTGTCAATGTAGGTGGTAATCATGTTGCTGAGAACGGTTACCGCTTCTGCGCGGGTGAGCGAATCCAGCGGGAAAAAGTTGCCCCCGTCACTGCCGTGCAGAAATCCGGCATCCGTCATGGCGATGATGTACCCTCTCGCCCAGTCGGAAATCGTTTCGTAATCAGCGTATACGAAGGTTTCTGCCTGCGGATCGTCCTGTGCCTCGTGATTGTCAGGCAGCTTGTAATCGGCAGGCGCAAAGCCGAAGGCGCGGGCAATAAGAACCATGGCTTCTTCCCGGGTTACCGGGGTGTCCGGCAGGGCACGGCCCAGCTCATCTCCCAGCATGACGCCGGCGGCACGGAGTTTCTGCATCTCTTCCTCATATGGGTGACCGTATGTGTCAGCAAACGGTATGTCCGATATGGTTTTGTAATGCATGATGCGGGTCAGAAGCCATGCAACCTCTCCGCGGGTGATGGACTGATCGGGCAGAAATGCCTCTCCTCCCGGAAGAAGCCCCAGCGTGTGAAAGCGTCCCACGGCATCCGCCGCCCAGTGTCCCACTGTGTCGTTGTAGCCGGGATGTTCCGGGATTTCCGAAATCGGTCCGGCAGTGGTTACGGTAATATATTCTGCAGGGGGTGTTTTGTCTTTTTCGTTCGTCGACCCTGCCGCAAAAACAGGCACGGCAGAGAAAAGAAGGGCGGCTGCCAGCACAGCCGACAGAAGTCTCTTTTGCATACTGTCTCCCGATGAAAAAATATCGTAAGTACATTATACAGGAATTTTTCTGTCGAAAAATGGACGTTTTGTGAATGATGCATCCTGTTCACAAGGAAATTTTTTCCGAAAGAGACAAAAAGACGGTGGATCCCGGTTGCTCTTGCATCCTCACGCCGTTTATGCTATAATAGAGAATCATAGAAACAGGGACGGGGATGCGCATGAAAAAAACGGAACAGACGGTGAGTATACAGCCCATCGCCCACATCCGCACCGGCTTTTCGGAGAAATTCGGGATTCCGCGGCAAAGCGGCCTGGTGGACGCGGTAAAAGGACGGGTGGTGTTTCTGCCGGCGTACCGCAATCCGGATGCACTGCGGGGGCTGGAATCTTTTTCCCACATCTGGCTCATCTGGCACTTTACAAAAGCGGTGCGTGCAGAATGGAGTCCCACCGTTCGCCCGCCCCGGCTGGGCGGGAATACACGTATGGGGGTGTTTGCTACGCGATCCCCCTTTCGCCCTAACAATCTGGGACTTTCCTGTGTCCGGCTTGAGGGAATCGATTACGAGGCCCCGGATGGACCGGTACTGCTTGTATCCGGTGTGGATATGCTGGACGGGACGCCGATTTTTGACGTAAAGCCGTACGTGCCGCTGGCGGACTGTCGTCCGGAGGCCTCAGAGGGGTATACCGCGGAGACACGGGAACATTGTCTTACCGTGCATATTCCCACGGAGTGGGCAGAGTCTCTTTCCGTCGAGGATCGGGCGGCACTCGTGGGGATTCTGGAAAATGATCCCCGTCCCGGCTACGACAACGATCCGAATAACGAGTACGGATTGACATTCCAGCAGTATGACGTAGGATTTACCGTAGACGGTACGGAACTTTATGTAGTCCGTCTTTCCATTCGGAGTGAATAAAAAAGTGCGTCCGTGGATAGCTCGCGGACGCACTTTTTATGGAGATGGACCAGTGTGATTCATAGAAGATCTTCCAGCACGTCGGAAAGCGTGCAGGGAGTGACCGCTCCCTCCGTGATCAGACGGAACAGCTTTTCCGCTTCGTCTGTATCCGCCGTCACGTCTTCAATCATGCGGGCGTCATTGTTGGCAGAATTGCCGTCAAAAAGGGTGACTGCGATGGAGAAAGAGGAAGTATGTCCGGTGTCCGTGCGCAGAAGAATGCTGATGAGTGTAAGTCCCTCTCCCACGTGCCGTACGACGACCTTCGTGGGACGGATGCTGTGATCCGTGAGAATGGTTTCCTTGGGGAAAAGCATAATAATGTCCTCCTTTGCGTGCCGTCAGAGACGGGACGATACTATTATACCACATGGCAAAGCGGCGGAAGATGCAGAAAACGGTGCGTCATAATGCCGCTTTTTTTGCTGTTTGGATGGATTTTTCAGCAGTTTTTTTCGAAAAGTGGGGAGAATACGCGAATTTTGCGTTGTTTTGAGGCGGTTGTGCCCAGTATGGAAAGAAAATTATTCCAAACGGGATGCAATATATATTAATAACAGGGCGAAGAATTTTATAAAAAACTGTAAAGTGGCGTAAATCTTGCATATTTGGTTGAAATTCCGGCAGATTTGTGCTATAATACAACAAATGTGTGCACTTTTTGTGTGCACGGTATTTTTTTGACTGTAGCACGGGGTAATGCAGATGACTACTCAACATGGTCAGGGGATTCTTTATCGGTTGTTTTCTCCCAATTGTATGGTAGGAAACGATTTGCGCATGGAGGAAAGGTATTCTTTTGGAATGTACCGTTCCTTTATGAAGATTGCCTGGCCGGCACTGATTGAAGCGGTGCTGGGCGGTCTTGTGAATTTCGTGGACTCTCTCATGGTATCCGTTGTAGGTGAGGAAGGCGTGGCCGCCGTCGGTCTTACCGGACAGCCCCGTATGATTTTTTATTCCCTGTTTTTGTCCATGAGTATCGCCGTCAACGCTATCGTCAGCCGGCGCTTTGGCGAAAAACGGCAGGAAGATGCCAACCGATGCCTGGCCACGGTACTGCCGGTGACGGTGCTGGTGGGAATTCTGTCTACGGTGGTATCGTTTGCCGTGGCGCGGCCGCTTTTGTTGTTCGCCGGTGCCCAGGAGGATACCATTGAACTGGCTATCCCGTATTTCCTGATTACCATGGTAGGACTGAATTTTACCGCCGTTTCCATTATGATAAATGCCGCCCACCGTGCCTGCGGCAATACGAAAATAACGCTGGTCACCAATATGACTGCCAATGTTATCAACGTCATGTTCAACGCCATCCTGATTAACGGACTGTTCGGCTTCCCCAAACTGGGCGTGACCGGTGCCGCTGTCGCTACGCTGATGGGTAACGTCTCCACGGCAGTTATTTCCATCGTATCGGTGCTTCGTAAAAACGGATATCTCAGACTGCGGCTGAAGTATATGATTCGCTGGGATTTCCCTCAGTTGGGGCTGATCTTCCGTATCGGAAGCGGTTCTCTTACGGAACAGGTTTTCATGCGGATCGGTTTTTTTACATATGCAAAGATTGTGGCGGATCTGGGAACGATGGAGTTTGCCACCCACCAGATCGTGATGACCATTATGACGCTCACGTTTACGGTGGGCGACGGCCTCAGCATAGCGGCCGGTGCGCTGGTTGGACAAAATCTTGGCAAAAAACGCCCGGATCTGTCGCTGATCTACAGCCGGATCGGGCAGAGAATCGGTATCTGCATCGCGCTTTGTATGGTGGCGGCCTTTACTGCGGCCGGCACACCCATTATGCGGATGTTCTCCGATGACGATATGGTCATCCGCACCGGTGTGTACCTTCTGGGAATTCTTGCGATAGCCGCTCCCTTCCAGGTGGTGCAGGTGGAATGCCGCGGCTGTCTGAACGGCGCGGGTGATACCAAATTCATGGCGGTTGTCTCCTTCGTTTCCATCGCGCTGGTGCGTCCCGTGCTGGCGTATGTGCTCTGCTATCCGGTGGGATGGGGCATTTACGGTGCGTGGCTTTCTATGCTGATTGATCAGATGACCCGCTGCGCTCTTGCCTTGTGGCGGTTTTCCGGCTCTGCCTGGTATCAGAAAAAGGTTTGACAGATCATGATTTGTTACATACACTTATTGTACAGCGTTATAAAATAAGGAAGGATAGATAGTATATGCACTCTTCATCCGTATCAAAGCAGATCGTATCTGCTCTGCTTTTAGTAATTGCCGCTTTCGTTTGGGGAAGTACGTTTGTTGCCCAGAGCGTGGGCAGTGATTCTGTGGAAGCGTTTACGTTTCTCACCAGCCGGTCATTCATTTCCGCCGCGGCTCTCCTCCCCGTAATTGCAGTGCGCAAAGCACTGCGCCCGAAAGATATGCCCGAGACGCGGGAAGAAAGCGCTTCCGCTTCGCCGCGTACTCTTTGGTTGGGCGGCATCCTCTGTGGCGTGGCACTTATGGTGGCAAGCGGTATCCAGCAGATCGGCATCAAGGATACTACCGTGGGCAAGGCCGGCTTTATTACGGCGATGTACATTGTGATTGTGCCGCTGCTGGGCATCTTCTTGAAAAAGCGGATCGGACTGAATGTGTGGGCGGGCGTGGCTATTGCCGTCACCGGTATGTATTTCCTCTGCATTACGGAGGGATTCAGCATCAGTCGGGGAGATTTCCTCGTGCTGATCTGCGCGTTCTGTTTCTCACTCCACATTCTTGTGATCGATTATTTTTCACCCAAGGTGGACGGCGTAAAAATGTCGTGCATCCAGTTTTTCACCTGCGGCGTTCTGTCGCTGTTCCCCACGTTCCTTCTGGAAAAACCGTCTCTTGCGGACGTGCAGGCGGCGGCACTGCCGATCCTCTATGCAGGTCTTCTCTCCGGTGCGGTGGGATATACTTTGCAGATCATCGCGCAGAAGAATCTCCAGCCTACGGTGGCGTCTCTTATCATGAGTCTGGAATCGGTGTTCTCCGTGCTGTCCGGCTGGGTGGTCCTCCGGGAGGGGCTTTCCGCAAGAGAGCTGATCGGCTGTCTTCTGATGTTTGCGGCGATTCTTCTGGCACAGCTGCCGGGGGATCTTTTCCGGAGAGGGAAACGCAACCCGCACCCGGACGGGGAAAAGTGAAAAAATAAAAAATTCTGTTGACAAAAGTGTACCGCTGTGCTATAATGGATAAGCAAAATCCACGGAGGCATAGCTCAGCTGGTTAGAGTACTTGCTTGACATGCAAGGGGTCACTGGTTCGATCCCAGTTGTCTCCACCAAAAACGGAAAAGAGCCTGTAAATACAGGCTCTTTTGTTTTTGTTTACACGATTTTTACACGATTTTGAGGCTTTACACGATTTTATTCAGTATTGCAACGGCGCGTTCTTCTTCCCGGGGGTACAAATGGGAGTAGGTATTCCAGGTGATTTCCACTTTACTGTGACCAAGACGGCGGGCCACTTCCTGGATGCTGATTCCCTCGTTTACGAGGAGAGAGGCATGTGTGTGACGGAAATCGTGTATGCGGATATGAGGGAGTCCGGCAGCGGCGGAGTATGCTTTGTTTTTGTTTTCGATGCTGGAATCGCGGAGAACAGAGGATCCGCCGCATACGCGGTAATCTTCGGTGAAGCGGCTGTCCTTCTGTTGCCGTTGCTTGTGGGTGTGGAGGATCTCCATCAGCGGGAGCGGGATCTGCAGATCGCGGTAGGAACTTTTATTCTTTGGCGGGGTTTCTATATCGCCGCCTTTCAGTTTCTGCGCGATGCTCCGGCGGACGTGCAGCGTGGTACCTTCGATGTCGCTCCATTTGAGGGCGTTGATCTCCCCTTTGCGCATTCCCGTGTAGAATGCAATGGAGAAGAAGACATAATATGGCCAGTCGCCGGATTCCCGGGCGACGGCAGAAAATTCCTTGTACTGCTCGGCGGTGTAGTATTTCAATTTCTCAGCGGGCTTTTCAAAATACACGTCCTGAAACGTGCCGACAGATTTCAATGGATTGCGGCGGATGCGTTCCAGTTTTACCGCCCAGTTGAGCATGGAATTGAGTTCTTTGTACACATTCCGTTTTGTTGTGAGTGCCAGCTCCAATTCACCTACATCGTTTTTCCACTTTTGCAGGCGCTGCGGGGTGAGATGCTCCAGACGGACGGATCCGATTCGGGGAAGAATATGTGTTTCCAGCACATTTCTGGACTTATCCCACGAGGTGGCGCGGACAGACTGCTTCTTTGCGGCCATATAGTCATCATAGAGTTCCCTTACGGTAATTCGTTCCGTGGGGGATTTTTCTTTTATATCGGAAAGGAGTTTTGCTTCCAGCTGTTTGGCGGAATCCTTACCGTAGGCGATGCGATCGAGCTGCTTTGCGTTTCCGCTTGCATCTGTGTAGTTGATACGTACTCGGTACTGCTGCAGACCGTCCTTTTTCCCGGACATTTTGTAGATCGGCATGTTGCGGCTCCTTTTTCGATAATATGTGTGTAGTTTGTCTTTGTAAATAAGGGTTTGTATTATGTATCGTTGTAATAGCGGATTTATATGAGGAAATTTGCTATTAAAAAAGTGAGTTTTTGTATTGACAAAAGTTGTACGAAGTGATAAAATGTAGTATAACAAATATGTTATATTTGAATATCATATAGAAAGAGGGGAGACGATAATCTTTGTACAAGGTTGAGGTATATAAAACAGCGGCAGGAAATGCCCCGGTCAAAGAATACATGCAGGACATTTTGGTAAAACGTCATGGCGTAACTGAACATGCAAAAGTTAGTTTGTTTATCGAGCGTTTAGAAGAGTACGGGCTGGAGATAAATAAACATTACCCCAGATCCATGAAATATCTTAGGGACGGAGTGTATGAGCTTCGTCCGGGTGATAACCGCGTATTGTTTTTCTATTGGAGTAGTGAAGGGTACTTCGTCCTGTTGCACTGTTTCAAAAAGAAAAGACAAACGACCCCGCCGAGAGAAATAGACCAGGCGATAAAAGAGTATAAAGATCATATAAGGAGGAACGGCAATGGCTAAGTACACAGTAGATGAAATGTTTAACGAACTGAAAGAAGATCCACGTTATAGAAAACCAGTTGAGGTTTCTGCAACAGTGTGCCGCATAATTGGGGATATTTCAAAGGCACGGGTAAAGAATAACCTATCTCAAAAGGAGTTGGCAGAGCTCTGCGGAATGAAGCAGTCTGCTATCGCACGAATTGAAAATATGCACAGCATTCCAAGATTAGATACACTTGCGCGAATTGCTCATGAAGTAGGAGTAGATATTCATTCATCTGTGTGTGAAACAAAATGTGTAAGAATGCGTATAGGTGCTGTAGAGAAACAGCGTATTGAAACTGCTGCAAAACAGCAATATCTTTCAAAATCAAAGTATAAATGGCAGCTGGGAGCAGTTTGTGCTATAATCAAATAAAGATTGACCATGTTTAATTGGTGCTATTAAATTTTTTTGGATATAATGTGTCGGTTGATTTAGAAAATTAGGAGTAATATATGAGTGTTTTTTCAAATATAGAGATAATTACTAATGAAGTTAAAATGACAAACCATCAAATGCCTGCTGGGGAATATGAGTTAATACCTACGTTTTCACGCAAGATAGGGAGATTGGCTGGGAATAAATGCTTTACCGAATTGAGTGTTGCGATCACCAACACCGAGGAACATCCATTTCCGATTGATCTATATGTACGCATGACCGCTGTATTTTCGATTGATAACATTCCGTCAGAAGATGTTGACAATTTCTTGGAGATCGATGGAGTGGCTATTCTATACCCATATTTACGATCACTAATTTCATCCGTTGCTGCAAGTGCTTTAATGCCGCCGCTCGTTCTTCCTGTACTTGACATGGAACTGCTTTTTGAGGATAAAGATTCAGAATCATGACACAATATTAGATTAATGCGCCGCCCTTGTAATGGGGCGGCGTTTTTTTGTTGAATTTTTATGGTTGCCTTTGAAATTGAGACCGGATTTTTGGGTGGGTTAATTGGAAATCCATTTGTGAGCGCGCCGGAAGCCGAGGGACTCCGCTTCTGCTACGGTCATGCAGTATCCTTCGCCTTTCTTTTTATCGATAATAACGCGGTCGTACTGCTGATCGAATGGAAGATGATAAATCTTTTCACCGTTCTTGCCAATGTTACATTTTATTTTGGGATAAGGTTTTAACGGGAGATCTTCCCGAACGGTTACATGTAATTCGCGGGCAACTGCATTGGCACACTCGGAGAGGGCAGTGGTTGTTACAAATAAAGGAATAACGGTTTCTTGTGGGTGATCTATTCGATACAGGATAGTGGATCCATAAAGTTGGAATATGTGCTTTTCGTGGATGGTCTTATGCTTATCCCAGCGTTTGCACTGTATTACGTAAACCCTGCCGTCTTTTTTTGCAATGATGTCACGTCCCATGTCGTCGTATCCATCCAGAGCACCACGATATTCCACGTCAAAGTCGTGGCTTTCATACACCCATCCAACGTATCGTTCGTACATAATACCGGCCTCCCAAGCGGAGCGGGCGCGTGACTCATAGCGATCCAACGCAAGCTGGTATTTCTCAACGGTGGAGAGATTGGCGTATTCGGTGGCTGAAATCCAATCCTTCAGACTGTCCCATTCGGTGTCGCCCGTTGGCTCTGCCAGCATTTCTTTGGTGGGCGGGTCAGTGATGAAATCTTCCAGCCAGGGGAAAGTGTGGGTAAGATAGGATAACTGGCTTTCAAGCATCTTTGCCTTGAAGGTGGCATCTCGCTTCTCTTTGCTGATCCGTTTTAACTCATCCTTTTTTGTGGTTCGCGGAATTGCATCAATGCGCTTATTGTCGATGGTTTTATAATATTCCGCTATGCGTTCTGCGAGCCACGGACTGCTTTGAGAGCGGGTGTTTACGATCTTCTGTATATCAGAGCGTTCGCGGTCGATCTCGGATTTGAGCTTGGTGCATTGGGTGAGCTCGGAACGTAGTGCTTCGTGGTTGGGTAAGAGAAAAATGCCGAGTTCCAGTGCGAGGGTGTACATGTGTTTGCAAGGTTTGCCTTGGGTGTTGTATTTGAAATCGGGACAGGTACAGGAAGTGAGCGTGGTTTCGTACTCCGTGCCGTCTTTCGCTGAAATGTATTTGGCACGGGTGAGAATGTCAGAATGATGTATGCCTTCAGCGAAGGCGTGGTGCAAACGAGTGCAGTCTACATCTTTGCTCCAAGTGTATTCTGATTGGTTTTTTGGAAGGAGAGCACGGCTCAACTGTTTAGTGTTTGACACCCAGTTTTTAAGATTATTGTAATCGACAGATAATGTACGGAAATTTTCTTGTAGTTTTTGCAATTCCTGCTTGAACTCTTCGCGTTCTCTGTAAAGCGTAACATTGTGTGAAGAAAAATAATCGTTTCGGCTATTCAATCTTTGTTCAAGTTCGCTTTTGTCGGCGATGAGTAATTCTATGCGATTAGTTAAACGAAGAATCTCAGCATTTTTTTCATCAAGAAGATACATCTGTTCTTCGATAATTCGTTTATCATCGGGTGAGCAAGGGGCTTGCTGAATAATGTTGTGGTACTCCTCAGAGTGTGTTTCACTGGCTTTAAGCAACGCATCATGCGATTTCT
Source organism: Eubacteriales bacterium (assembly GCA_045547015.1). GTDB lineage: Bacteria > Bacillota > Clostridia > Oscillospirales > CAG-272 > SIG701. Next base: position 22,067 of record JAZQDY010000212.1, read on the forward strand.
TTAAGGAGGAATATTCAGATTCAAGTTTACGTACCCTTGGGGCGTCTTGCTCAAATTGTTGCAATCTCTTGTAGCCATCGTAACTTCTGGAAATCCAACAAAAAAAGGAAAATAGAAGAATTAAGCCAACAGGAAGGGAGAGCACGAAAACAATAACCATCCATTCCGGCACAACACTCTCACCTTACCTTACTCAAAAATGCAACAGCCAGTCCGATGATCCGGATGTTCTTGGCGTCCTTGGCCGTGTATATCTGCGGCTTGATCGCCGGGTTCTCGGCCTGCAGGATCATGCTGTCGCCGTCACGGTACACCCGCTTCAGCGTGGCTTCGTCGTCTACGAGTACCGCCGCGATCTGTCCGTCGTCTACGTCGTCCTGCTGCTTGATATACACCAGATCGCCATCGTAGATCCGGGCACCGATCATGCTGTCACCTTTGCAGCGGAGGCAGAAATCGGCGGTGATGTGAGAGGGAACAGTGACGGTCTGCTCCACGTTCTCCGTGGCGAGAATAGGCGTACCGCAGGCGATGTCGCCCAGCAGCGGAATCTCGTACGTCTCCGGGAGAGGGAGAATGTTTGCGGCGGCGGGGGAGTTCCTTGTGTTTGGGGAAGTTCTGCCGAGAAGAAAATCGACGGTAACGCCGAAATGTTCAGAAATGCTTGTCAGAATTTCCATAGAAGGCATAGTTCCGGTTTCATACTTACCAACGGAGGATCGCTCTACGCCAATGATTGTAGCGAGTTGTTCTTGCGTTAATTTGTGTCGCTTGCGAAGAGTTTTTAAATTCTCGGCGAGTGTCATAATGTCACCCCTTTCGAAATAATTATAGTGAATAAAATTCACTAAGTCAACATATTCTGAAAGAAATTCACAAAAACTATTGACAAGACACATGAATAGCAGTATAATGTGAATGTAATTCAGAAAAACAAAGCAAAATGTGAAAGGAGAATGTATGAATATCTTTCAATCAATGAGAAAAGAAGCCGGGATCAGTCAGGCAATGCTTGCAGACAGAGTTGGTGTTGAGAGATCAACTGTAGCAAAATGGGAGACAGGAACAAGCCTGCCCCGGGCAGATCTTCTGCCGAAGCTGGCGGACGTGCTGGGCTGCACGGTGGACGAATTGCTCCGTCAGCCGGAACAAAAAGAAACTCCCGCCTGATGCGGGAGAGGGAGGAAGGGTGTATGAATTGTCCAGAAAAAGGAGCAGCACCCCCGGATGGACAGGGGTGCTGGCAAAAGATGGGGAGCGAGATAAATGGCTGATTTATCTCGTGATTAGACAGCGGTTAGGCGTCCGCTGACGCAAAGATTTGGATCGCGAAGCGATTCGGAATCTATAGCAAGGTCATTATAGCAAAAATCAAGCATTTTGTCAATACTCAAGCGAAAGAATCCGGCGTACTACACCAAGCATGAGCGATTGTGAAAACGGCGGCGCCTAATCCGTGCCTCAACTCGCACGCCGGAAGACGGGGCTATGTCTTACTTGCGCTTGCTGTTACAGTATACGCTGTACATAAGGCCAGCGAATGCGATTGCAATCTGGATAATGCTATAGATGTCCATTTGAATTTCCGCGATCCTTTCTGCTCACCGTGCGGGTAATAAACAGTATAGCACAGAACATGACAAAAAGCAACAGCAAAAACAAAATCCCGCCTGATGCGGGAGAGGGAGGTTTGGTATATGAAGGCATGGGAGAGGGCGCACGCTTTTTGGTGTCGCCGACGTATGGAGTGGGATGCTTCGCGAAGCAAGTGGTACGTTGACCGTATGGTCAGAGTGCCGCGAGGATGGCTTGGGCTTTTTTGTAGGCTGAACGCGCCACGCACCGGATTTCGAGCGAGTCAAATTCGAGACCGAGCTGCAAGGCGTCAAGAATGACGCGGATTTCGTTTGCGGTGAACGTGGTGAACATCGTGTAAGTTTCGAGTTTTTGGCACACGGAATTGAATAATGGACCGTATTCACCGGCATCGAGGGCGAAAAACAAAACTGAAAGTTCAATGTTTTCGTTGATATTGGCGAGAAATTCATAGATAAGATTTATCTCGCGCGGCGTAAACGTATTGCTCATGAAGGTGAATTCCTTTCGGCTATAGATGGTTTAATTATAGCACGGAGAGGAACCAAATGCAACAACAAAAAGAAACTCCCGCCTGATGCGGGAGAGGGAGGAAATCATGGGAATAAGAGTAAGAGTGCCGCCGATTGTGAGCGTGGAAGTGGCTGTTCGGGTGTACTGGAGTTATCCGGAGCTTGGGAATCCGCAGCTGGCGGAGCTTTTCGGGAAAAGATCGCCAAATACATACTCCAGCCTAAAAAAAGCGGCCTGGGAAGTCATGCGGGAAGATGATATGTTTTCCACAAATGCAAGTCGAGTGAATACCGATGCCGCGTACCGTGCATGGGGACTTGACATTGACGATCTGACGAAAAGATACACTCGTTTGCAGAGGATCGGCGTGATTCCAAAGGAGAGGCGGACATGAGCCGGCCGTGGATGAGTGACGGGGACATCGTAATGATGTACCGGCAGGCGAAGTCTCCGCCGCAAGAGATCAAGGTGCTTGCCGAGTTGAACGGCGTTACCCGGGACGTGATCGTGGAGATCCTTAAGCGGAACGGGGTGGATATGCTGACGAAAGGGCAGAGATCCGGAAAGAAAAAGGCTCCGCGGTGGACGGCGGAGCAGGATGCGATTCTCGTGGACATGCTGTCGGCGGGAGCAAGCTACACGGCGATCGCGGAAAGAATCGCCAGAAGCAGGTATGCAGTTAAAACGCGGGTGTATACACTCGGGATGAACCAGAAGAAATATGTTAAAGGAGATTAAACCATGAAGTACAATATTACGATCAAGGACAACGAAACCGGCGAGGTAGTGCAGGCTTTCGACACGAATGCCATTATCGGAGCGATAGGAGCCGGAAAGGGAAGGGCACGCGGAATCTTCTTAACGGAGTGCACGAAAACTGAGATAGCAGAGGCGGTGCTGGCTGCGACGAAAATCGTGGATACCGTGGTAGAAGAAGACAAAGAACTGGAACTGCTTGTTATGTTGAGTGGAATCAAGCAGATGAAAGCCGGAAAGGTCGGGGATTCGCTGTGAAGGTAAAGATACGGCCGCACAATCTGCCAGCGGCACAGAGAGGTGAGCTGGAACGTGCGGCGCGGGAGTACATAGCTCAGGAGTTGGAGGCGTATTCCAAAAAACTGAAATGGATACTCCTACGGCGAATGGTATATGCAGTATGCCTTGCTTTGTCTGACCAGTACGGATTTGGTTCCAAGCGATGCCAGCGGGTGGTAGACGGTGCCGTGGAAATCATCACCGGTGTCTCCGAGGACGTATACAGGAAGGGCGAAATCGATCCGGACGGCGTAGACAAGGCAGCCGATAATATGCTGGCGGAGCTTGCGGACAGAGGGATAGAGATCGTTATTGAGGGGGACGACCTCTACGACGATACCAGGAAAATCAACGAAAGAAAGGAAAAAGAAATCGCCTCCGGTGCTGGCACACGCGGAAGCGACAAGGTAATAACCCAATGAAATTATATCAGATTCGAAAGATTTTGTCAAGGGACGTCCTGGAAACGGCGGCGGGGTACATCCTGCCGGCGGTGCTGGTGGTGGATATCAAAGCCGGGCTGTGCTTCTTCGCCATGACGGGCGGTGCACAGTTGACGGGCGGGGGCATGGCACTTGCGGTGTTTTTCGCTTTGCAGATTGCCGTATGCCTCGCCGCTGTGGTCTCAGGTGTGGTTTGTGTATGGAAGCGGGCGCGGATGCCAAAACGGTATGGCGTCATTCAGCCGGAGACGATCCGGCAGCTGCTGGAGGGGCGGAGATGAAGTACGTGGTGACTATGGGAAATCCGGATACCGGGATATGCACAGTTAGGCCGAACGCAGACGGAGATCAGCGGGTATATATGGCGATACGGCACGGTGACGGCTGGAATCTGCATCAAAGAGCGGGCTGCGGCCGCGGTAAATATGGGGATGCGATATACATCCCGGACGAAGATCTGGAACGATAAAGGAAAGAGAGGGAGAGGGAATGCAGAAAAAGCCGTATGAGGTCATCGGTGGAATCCCCGGCCAGGGAAAGTGCAAAATCGTGTACCACCCGGAGGTGGATCTGTACGTATATTACCACGGATACTATTACCACAACGATGACAGCTGGAAACTGTATTCCTACCCCGGTACGCCGGAGAAATACACACGGCACGGCATGATCGTTCGCGCGGCGGACGTATCGTACAAGCCGGAGAAGCCGAAGGCCGTTGAGAAGAAGCCGGAAGCGCCGAAGCAGAAACCGTGGTGGACGCTGCCCGATCCGGAAGGGCAGATCAAACTGATATAATGGAGACGTGAAATATGATAATCAAAAATGACAGTGAAATCGTACGTGCTGCCGTGCAGAAGATCACGGACGGCACGAAGGACGTAAAAGGCAGCAAGGAGAATCTTGTAAAAGAGGCAGTACGGGACACGCTCTGCAGCTTCTGTGAACAGTCAGAAGAATTTGCCAGAGCTGTAACGGAAACGAGCAAATGCCTGGCTGAGTGTCTGACGGAGATCATGAAAGACGCAAAGAACGGCATTTCCGATTTTGAAGTGTACCGCCGGGCCGTTGCTTTCTTCATGGAGGACGCGGAGGTATACGCGGAGCTGCGTGTCATTCTCCCCGAAGAGGCGCACGAAACGGGCAAATCGCCGGACGTCCGTGAAAGTGATCCGCGGCCGCGCCGTGCGGCGAAGATTCTTTCGCTGGAGGATCTTTGGTGATGCTGAACGAGAAAGAAGCGTTTGCTGATCTGCCGCCGCTTAGGGGAAGCACCGTGGAGGCGATGCTGGATTCATTTCCGGTGGTGCTGTGGTACAAGAGCCACAAGGACGGCAAAGAATACTGGTGCTCCCGGTGCGGGGCACATGAGCGGATCAAAAAGGTGCAGCGAACCGTCACGCCGGAAGAGAGAAAGCTGCTTTGGAGCCGGCACGGATATGAAACGGAATGCCCATCCTGCGGTCGGATGGCGAAGGTGGCGTGCATCGGCGTGGCACGCCGCCCGTATCGGTACGAGAAATCGCACTGGTTTCTCATAGTGCAGCCTGTGTCGGAGAGGGAAGTATATATGCGGGAAGTGCACGCCTGGTATGATCCGGGCATTGAGAGCGCCGACGGGCACTCGTGGGATATTTTCCCTGCCATGCAGGTCAAATACAAGGATTGCGTGCGGTATCGCCTGACACCAGGTTCGGTGACGCAGTATGTAAACTATATATACGCCGGATGGGACGTGTCGAAAGAGCTTGTCAACCGTGTAAAAGCACCGTACCCGTGGGGGACAAACGTGTTCCGTCCCGGTACATCCACCGGCATGCTGGTGGAGGGCGATCTTGCAGACACGTTTCTGCGGTATAACTCCTACCAGAAGATCGAGGGACGGGGCGTGAGCGTACCGCTGTATCTGGCGAACTACGCACTGTATCCGACCATGGAAATGATGGTGAAATCCGGATTCGGTGATTTTGTGATCGATCTTGTGGAAAACCGAAAGAAAAACGTAGCCGTGGTGGATTGGAGAGAGACGGATCCGCGGAAAGCATTCCATCTGTCGAAAGAGAATCTTCGAAAACTGCGGGAATGCCGCGGACATCAGGTGCAGATGTTGCAGGAATATCACCGATTCCGGAAGCGGGGAGAACGGGATCCGTGGCACTGTGCGGAGCTTACGTGGGAGTATCGGCCGTCGTACGGTGTGAAAAGAAAAGTGACGGATCATCTGAAAGAATCCGGCACGACGGAGATCGAACTGTACAAATACCTTGAGAAGATTCACGAGCAAAATCCCGGATGCCACATGAATCCGGCACCTGCGGTGGACCGGACTTGGATGGACTACATAGATGCCGCCGCAAAGGTCGGCTATGATCTTTCGCAGAAAGCGGTAGTCATGCCGAAGGATTTGTACGGGAAACACAATGAGGCGGTAGCTCTGCGGAACGAACTGTTTCCGCAGCTTGGTAACGGCATCACGCCGAAAACGGTGGAACTGTTTGAAAAGCGTGCACCGAAACTGCAGCAGAAGTACGGAAAGGTCGGCGCGAAGTATTTCATCCGCATCCCGCAAACGCCGGTAGAGGTAATTGAGGAGGGACAGGCTCTCCACCACTGCGTGGGCGGATACAGTTATATATCCGGGCATGCAGCGGGGAAGAATCCGATCCTGTTCCTGCGACGTACCGATGATCCGGACACGCCGTTCTATACGATGGAGATCAACGTGCGAACGAATGAGATCATCCAGTGTGAGGGCGGCCCCAGCAAAGACGGGCACGGCCGTTGCGGCCATATACACCGGGCGGATCTTCCGCCGGAAGCCCAGGCATTTCTTGACGAATGGGAAGCTGAACGGGTGGAAAAGAAGAAAACGAAGAAGGAGACAAAAACGGCATGAACGAGATTATGGAGCACAGAAACGGCGACGTGATCGCCGCAGAAATAAACGGTATCAAACGGCAGGTGGAGAAGACGGTTCGCGGCATTATGCTTACCGGTGCCATGGAGATCGGATGCCTGCTTATAGAAGCGAAGGCAGTGGTGCCGCACGGTGAGTGGGGTGCGTGGCTGGAAGCCAACGTGGACTACAGTCAAACCACGGCAAACGATCTGATGCGGCTGTATACGGAATATAAGGATGGGCAGGTATCGCTGGAAAGCGGACCGACCAATGAAGAACTGTTCGGAGCCCTGGCTCCGTCCAAAGCCCTTGCCCTCCTTGCCTTGCCCAATGAGGAACGCCGTGAGTACGTGCAGAGTCACGACGTGGAGGATATGTCCTATCGTGCACTGAAAGAAGATCTTGCACGCATGAAGGCGGAGAAGGAGGCGGCAGAAGCGGCCGCAAGGGCCGCCGATGCAGAGCGTGCTGCTGCCGAAATTCTCGCCAGTGAAGCGAACGACCGTGCAGACGAGCTTGTGGGGAAAGCGGAAGCGGCGAAGCAGGAAGCGGAGGCAAAGCTTGCCAATCTGGAAAAGCGGCGTGACGAGACAGTCAAAGTCGCCGTTGCCGCCGCACGGGAGAAACTGGAGAAGGATCTCAAAAAGACCCGCGAAAATCTGGAGAAAGCATTGAAACGTGAATCCGAAAAGGAAAACGAGATTGCCCAGCTGAAGATGCAGATGGAGGAGACTGCTGCCGCAGAGGAAGAATCAGCCGAAGAGGATGCCGGGGAATCCGAGGAAGTGACGGCTCTCCGGGCGGAAGTGGAACGGCTGGAAAAGGCACTTCGTGCCGCCGATCCTGCTTTTCAGAAATTCGGCGCCCTGCTTGAACAGTGGCAGGGGATGTTCTATGATCTGGTGGGACTTTCCTACGCCGACGAGAATACAGAAAGCGGCGAGAAGATGCGTGCCATCCTCGGCCGTGTGATCGAGGGCTTTGCCGGGGAGATCAAGGGAGGTGAGCATGGATGATACACGAATTGAAGATATTTCCCGAATTTTTCAACGCCGTTATTTCGGGGGAGAAGACCTTTGAAATCCGAAAAAATGACAGACCATTTCACAAGGGCGATTTGTTGGCTTTGAATGAGTATGACGGGCAATATTGGACGGGTAATAGTTGCCTTGTTTATGTTGATTATATCTTGAACAATCCCGATTATGTTAAAAAGGATATGATAATTATGGGAATAAAGCCGTGTACTGTTTACCGGCATACAGATCCGTTCGATCTTTCGAAACTTGCAAAAGGTTATTCTGTTCCGTTAGCGACAAAATGTGATGAAGAAAGGCGGTGAGTCTTGATGGCTGAAAAGGAATATATCGAGCGGCGGAAACTCAAAGAACGGTTAGAGGATTTCTCGCAGTGGTGCAGAGACGGCAGAAAGCAGGGCGTTGATTTTGTGCTTGACGGTGTGCTTCCCGATATGCTTGCCGCCGATGTGGTGGAGGTAGTGCGGTGCAAGGATTGCAAGAATTACCGTTATGAAAAAGTCCTTAACTACTACGAATGCGATATTTTTATGGGAGCGTATGAAATAACAGGCTATCCCACAAAGCCCGACGATTTTTGCAGTTACGGAGAAAGGAAGGCGGCTACACCATGACCGATAACGAGATCATAAGGGCGTTGGAAAGTGCCTTGAAAACAGGGGATGAACCCATCGGAAAACATTGGGGCTGTTTTCTCACCACGGAAACCGCAAAAAACGCCCTTGACCTTATCAACCGCCAAAAGGCAGAGATTGGGCGGCTGACCACGCTTGCGGAACTTGGAAGTGTGAGATCGAATGATTACAGAGCAATGCGTGACAAGGCAAGGAACGCGAGAGCCGAGGCAATCAAAGAGTTTGCGGAAAGAGCTGGTGTGATGATAACCGAAGTCTATAACAAGCACATTTTCGGTGCAAACGACTTGGAAGCCGAAGAAAAAGATGCCATTATAAACTTTTCCGATGATATCACCAGTGGGCTTGATGGTCTTGTAAAAGAAATGACGGAGGAGCCTGATGGCAAACTTTAACTTTAACAAAGTGATTCTTGCCGGACGGCTGGCAGCCGATCCGGAGCTGAAGTCCACGCCGGGCGGCGTGCCGGTGACAACCTTCTCCATCGCCGTGAACCGTACGTACAAACCGAAGGACGGCGAGCCGCAGGCGGATTTCATAACCGTAACTGCATGGAGATCTACAGCGGAGTTCATTACACGGTATTTCCGAAAGGCCAGCTCTATCTGCATTGTGGGCGGTCTGCAGTCCCGTTCGTGGACGGATCAGAGTGGGGCAAAGCGGTACGCCACGAAGGTGGTCGCCGATGAAGCGCACTTCGTGGATTCCAAATCGGACGGTGCCGCCGGACAGGCTGCGGCCGCGCCGCCGGTGCAGCCGCATTTTGAAGAGATCGCTTCAGATGAAGAATTACCGTTTTAACGGAATGGTGACAAATTGTCACCGCTTTGAGAAAGGAACATAATATGGAAATCTTTGCAAAAAGGCTGCGGGAATTGCGGGAAGAGCGTGGAATAACTAAACAGAAGTTGGGTGAGGAAATCGGAACGTCCGGCGTGAGTATCGGATACTATGAACGCGGTGAGCGCGTTCCGGATATCGATGTTCTTGCAAAACTTGCGGAATTGTTTGAAGTAACCAGCGATTACCTCATTGGGATTACGGATTACCGCGAGAACAAGGATATGTCGGTGCAACTAAGAATCGCCGAAGCAATGCGTGGGGCTCTCTGTACCCGGCGGCATGTTTTGGGACTCGGAAGCGTTATTGAGGTAACGGAAGAACTGTGGCTGAAAATTGCGGATGCAGTGGAAGGAAAGTGTGGAGCATGGCAAGAGAAATGGAACTGATCGATGCGGTGCCGCTTGCGGAAACGATTCGGTCACTTACGGTGTTCGTGTCCGGCAGACCGGCAACACAGGAAGAATACCGGGAAGCGGTACTGAAGATCATCGACGAACAGGCACGGCTGCGTGTGAAGATCGCACCGGAGAAGAAAGCTAAAAGTGCGAAACCGGAGGAGGTTTCTGTATTTGCTCAGATTGTGGGCATGTATCACGAGATGTGCCCGGAGCTTCCCAAGGTGACGGCGATCACGGCGGCACGGGAAAGTGCACTTCGGGCACGGATGCAGGATATCGAGGAGAAGAACCCCGGGCAAATCTTCAGCACATTCGGTGAACTGTTTGCACGCGTGCAGGGATCCTCTTTTCTGCGTGGCGAGAACAAGCGTGGATGGCGTGCGAATTTCGACTGGCTCATGAATCCGCAGAATTTCGCAAAGGTGATGGGCGGTACCTACGACGACCGCAAGCCGGCGGGTGAAAAACCGGCGGGCAGTTTTGAAACGGATGATTTTTTTGAAGCGGCACTCAATGCGTCGTATGGAGGAAACGTATGAAACTGTCTAAACTGTCGCAGATCGTGAAACGGTTCACGTATCTGCAGATATTCACGCACGGCGGCGTACAGTGGATCAGCGTAGGCGGTGCGGCGTATCCCATGTACTGCGTGCCCACGATCACCGGCGCAGAGCAGCTGCTGGCGATGATGGACGTTCCGGCAGATAAGCGTGAGGCGTATACCGTTGATTTCATCGAGGATCCCGGCAGTGTATTCGATGATCTGGATTCGGATGACACGATGCTCACGGATTCGCTGATGCTTTGCCAGTGGAGAGGGCGGCTTCTTCTGCCTTTGTTCGCGGAGGACAGGCGTACATACTGGATCAATGAGCGGTATATGCATCCGATCGCACAGGCGGAAGAAATATCCTTTGCACTCCGATGTGTGGGAGAGGGAATGTATGCCGTCGCCGTTTTTGACGGCATGAGCATCTGTGCCGTGATTGGTGTGCACATTGTGCATCCGGAAGTGACAGATATGCTTGCCGATGCACTGGAGGGTGACAGGCGAGCAAAAAACTATGGGTACCGCATCAGCGAGGATATGGTAGAACGGCTGCATGGGTACCAGATCCCGGTGACGGGAATCGTAAATGAGTCGTAAAAATAGGGAGAGTCCGCACGGATAAAAACGTCCGTGCGGATTTGGAACATAAAGTGAGGGATATATGAAACGGGTAAAAAGACGGATATTTTCCGGCACCGTCTGTGAGCAGATCGTACATAACGTATCCGATCGGGCGGATGTGAAGAAGGCAAAACCGCGGATTCGGTTCAAGGACGAAGCGGATCGTGCGGCACACCGGGACATGATCGCTCGGAAAAGAAATGCACGTCTAATCAATGCGAACTACGGTCCGTCCTCCTTATACAGCACTCTTACGTTTGATGATGAACACGAACTGCATTATTTCAGTGATGCGAAGCGTATCCGGACACGATGGAGAAAAAAGCTGCAGAAGGAATACCCGAGTGCAAAGATATATATCGTGATGGGGCGCGGAAAGAGTACGAGCCGGATCCATTTCCATATGATTTCCGATGGGATCCCGGCTTCGGTGATCCGGCAGTTGTGGGAATACGGAGACGTCGTCGAATGCAAGCCGCTCCGGAAACACAACCGATACAACGGGGTGGATCATGGAACGGATTACACAGGCCTTGCAAACTATCTCTTTGATCACTGGACGGAGGAACAGGGCGGCCACCGTTATATGGCTACCAAAAACCACGTGAAGCCGGAGGCGGAAGCTCCGGTGGAAGTGAAGAGAGAATACACGGAAGAACATGCGCCTGCCGCGCCCAAGGGATACAAACTGGTGGAAGCGAAAGCGACGCCATTCGGATATATCTATTATAAGTACATACTTGATCCTGACGTAGATTTAGATTCAATAGAATAATGGAAAAGAACACGGCATCCGGGAGGGTGCCGTGGTAATCCTCGTAAATGTGTAACGTTTTGGTATTGCCGGACGTCCGGGAGGCGGATTTCTGCCGGTGCGGCGACGTTCGATGAAGCACAGAGACATCGATCGGAGACGCACAAGTGCACACGGAACGGGGAGGGAAAGCAACACGGCAGCAATGGCGTGCATTTGGTCGTACAAAAGGCAAAAAAGGAGTGAGTGAATGGAAAAGGTGACAAGGCGTGATCTGGAGAACTATGCGGGTGTAGTGAAAGAGCTGGAGGACGTTCGGCGGCGTCGGTCCGCAGCGGAAGCGAAGGCTAAGCAATCGGCCCGGCCGGAGGATGCGGAGAGGGCGTGCCGGGAGGCTGCATTGTTCGATGCGGTGGCGGACTGGCTGGAGGAAGAACGCCTGCGGATCGAAAGTGCACTCACATCGGTGACAGATTCACGTGCGAGAGAGGCCATGCGTATGCGATACTACGACGGAAAGAGCGATGTGGAGATCGGCGTGCGTCTGCACTATTCGGACAGATCCGTGCGGCGTCTGATCGACAATGCAATAATGGTGCTTGAGAAGGGGTGAGCGGAATGCTCGCTCCTTTTTTCATTTGCCGAAAAGTTGGCCAACTTTGTCCGGATTTTTCTGCTACACTTTAGGCAAGGGCGGAAATAAATAGCCGTCGGTTGGTTGGGGAGGGAGAATGCAGGCACGGTATTCGAAGGGATG
>JAZQDY010000213.1:0-2206 GCA_045547015.1 Eubacteriales bacterium
GGGAAAACCTTTTTGCAAAAAGGTTTTCCCGCATTTTTAGAACAGCGTAAACCAGTCTTTTTCGCTTTCCAGCAAGCCCTCTCTCCTCAGCTTGGAGATCTCCGCGGACAGGCCGCTTCGGCCCACCTCCAGATAATCGGCAAGTTCCTGCCGGTCAAAGGGGATCCGGAAGGTGTTGGCGCCGGCCTTCTTTGCCTGCATCATAAGGTAGGCCATGAGCTTTTCCCGGGTGGAGCGTTTGGCGGTGATCTCGCTCTTCTGGTGGAAGAGAATCGTCTTTTCTGCCAGATCCCGCATCAGATTGAAAATCAACTGTCCGTGAAAGCCGCAGTTGTTCTGACAGGTGCGGAGCACGTGGGCGCAGTCGATGAGCATCACGTCGGCGGGTTCATTGGCAATCACCGTCACCGGCAGGGAATCGGTCTCGGCGCAGGCAAAGGCCTCCCCGAACAGATGGGGCGGCTCAATCTCCGCAAGGATACTGCGGTTGCCGTAAAAATCCACCCGCACCACCTGTACGGAGCCGGACAGTACGATGCCCAGATACCGGGCGGGAGATCCTTCCGCAAATACAGTGTATTTTTTATCAAAGGACATGACTCGCGCCCCAAGACAGGTGAGCATCCGGAGCAGATCATTTTCTTCAATATTGGCAAAAAGGGGACAGTTTCTCAGTACCGGTAAAAATTTTTTCAAAAAAATCGCCTCCTGTTGAATTTTCAACAGATTCTTTGCGATTATTATACTATAATAATATCACAAAAGCAAGGAGAAGAAACTGAAATATGAAAGTCGCATTCTTTGACGCAAAACCTTACGATAAGCCTTCCTTTGACGCGTACGGCGAAAAGCACGGCGTGTTGTTCAAATATTTCGAAACAAAACTGAACGAGGACACCGCCGAGCTGGCCAACGGATTTGACGCCGTGTGCGTCTTCGTCAACGATACGGTAAACGCCGCCGTCATCGACCGCCTGTGCGAAATAGGCGTGCGCGTGGTGGCACTCCGGTGCGCCGGATTCAACAACGTGGATATGAAATACGCCTTCGGCAGAATCCACGTGCTCCGGGTGCCGGCCTATTCCCCCTACGCGGTGGCAGAGCATACCATGGCACTGCTTCTCACCTCCGTAAGACGGATCCATAAAGCGTTCATCCGTACCAGAGATTATAACTTCAGCCTCGCCGGCATGACCGGTTTTGACCTCTACGGCAAAACGGTAGGCGTCATCGGCACGGGCCGGATCGGACGGGTGTTCATCGATATCTGCCGGGGATTTGGCATGAAGGTGCTGGCATACGACAAATTCCCCGCCGAGGGACTGGATAATGGGGATACGATCCGCTACGTCTCCCTTCCCGAGCTGTTTCAAAACAGCGATATCATCTCCCTCCACTGCCCCCTCACGGAGGAAACGTACCACGTGATAGACGGGGCGGCACTGGCGCAGTGCAAGCGGGGCGTGGTGCTTCTCAATACGTCCCGGGGTGCCCTTGTGGATGCGGAGGCGCTTCTGGCAGGTATCAAATCAAGGAAAGTGGGCGCGGCGTGCCTGGACGTGTACGAGGAGGAATCGGATCTGTTCTTCGAGGACTACTCCGGCCATATCCTGGACGACGATACGTTGGCGCGGCTCATCTCCATGCCCAACGTGATCGTCACCTCTCACCAGGCGTTTCTCACGGAGGAGGCGCTGTCCAACATCGCCGAGACCACGGTTTTGAATCTTACCGGATTTTCGGAAACGGGCCAGTGCCCGAACGAGCTGTGCTACCGGGGCGGCAGTGCGGAAGATTGCCGCTCGGGAAAATGCTTCTGATAAATCGGAGAAAAAAGGAGAACACTATGCTGAGAAAAATCATTCATATAGACGATACAAAATGTAACGGCTGCGGCGCCTGCGCCGCGGCGTGCCACGAGGGCGCCATCGAGATGATCGGCGGCAAGGCAAAGCTTACCCGGGAAGACTACTGCGACGGCCTGGGCGACTGCCTGCCCGCCTGCCCCACGGGCGCCATCACCTTTGAAGAAAGGGAAGCGCCTGCCTATGACGAGGCGGCGGTGCGTCAGGCGAAAATGAAAAAGCACGGCGTAAAACTCCCCTGCGGCTGCCCCGGCACCCAGTCCAAGGCCATACGGCGGGACGCGCCCGCAGCCGGTACACTGTCCGCCGTGCCGAGCCAGCTGCAGCAGTGGCCCTGCCAG